>NZ_JALLAL010000058.1:0-15286 GCF_023062615.1 Brachybacterium sp. Marseille-Q7125
GGATGTGGGTGTTCGGGGTGGTGGGAGTGCGGCGGGGCCGGTCAGCGGGGGAGCGGGGCGCGCCGTCGACTCCGACCTCGCGGTGACGGAGGCTGATCGGTGACTCTGCGGCGTGCGCCACGGTCGACGGCTAACCTCATGCCATGGATCCGGAACTGCAGGATGACGAGCCGACGCGCGATGACGCGCTCCAGGAGGTCGTGACAGAGCTTCGACGCCTCGACCCGACGGGAGAGCGTTGGGCCGCTGTCATCCGGCACACCTACGACGTGATATATAACGGCCAGGAGACTGGCCGTTACCGGTGGGACCAACTCATGAAGACGGAGAAAACCCACTTCGGCACCCTGTTTGAAATCTTTGCTCAGCGTGAGTTTGAGTTCGACGGCGGCGATACGACAGATTTTCGTATTGCGGGCCACCAGGTCGATGCGAAGTGGTCCCAGTCGATGGGCGGATGGATGCTGCCCCCCGAAGTGTTCGATGAACTGGCGCTTGTGGCAACCGGCAGCGATCACGATGCCGTCTGGTCCCTGGGAATCATCCGCGTCACCGAGGCTGTCCGGAAGACGTCCCGGAACCGTGACCAGAAAAGCTCTCTCAGCAGGGAAGGGCTCGCGAGGGTGCACTGGCTGTGGCGGGATGCTCCGCTGCCGCCGAACGTCTTGCTGCAGCTTGACTCCGAACAGGTCGACCGGATCTTCGCGCACAAGTTCGGCACGCAGCGCACCCATGAACTCTTCCGTGCCGCGGAGGGGCGCCTCGTCCACCGCAGCATCGTGGCAACGGTGAGTCGACAGCTTGATGCGCAAAAGCGAGTCCGAGGCAACGGTGGATCCCGCGACATTCTCGCTAAAGAGTCAATTCTTATTCTCTCCGGAAAGTATCATCGGCGCATCGCGATCGCGCTGGGAGTCCCCGTGCCCCGCCCCGATGAGTACATTTCGGTGCGCGTGGTGCCCAGTGATGACGACACCGGCGCATATCTGGGCGGCAGGTACTGGCGTCAGGCCCGCGACGGAGACACCGCTGTCCTCCCGGCCCCTCCACTCCATGAGCCGAAAGACTCACCGGACGAACGGTAGTCAGCGGTCAGGCGACGATACGGAGCTGACTGCCGTCGCGCGCAGGCTTGGCTGCGGGTGCCCCGAGTGCCTCACGAATCGACATCCCGATGCTCTTCGCCACCGGGGGCGGAAAAGCATTCCCGATCTGGCGGTACACCGAGGTCTTGCGGCCGGAAAAACTCCAGTCCCGGTCGAACCCCTGGATCCTCGCCACCATCTCATTCGTTAGGCGCGGGATGTGGTCTAGCGGAGCCTCCGGGCCGGGTGCCTCATCGGCAACACCCTTTCCGTCCACCCCCAGCTTGAGCCATGCGGCCTTCGCGCGCGTGGGTCCCAGGTCTGCACCACCGTGCTTCTTCGATCCCCCCACGATGGTGGGCGCAATGCCGTTCGCCTGGTCGGCCCAGCGTTCAGCACCCGCCCAGCCCCGAGCGGCCATAAGTGAGCCGAGAGTTTCGCCGACGGACGGCGGCGTCCCCACTGCGCCGGGCCAGTGGAACTTCTTGAACTTCGAGGACCGAAACGCGACGAGGATGAAGCGCGGCCGCAGCTGCGGGACCCCGAACTCTGAGCTGAGGAGCAGCTGCCAATCAGCCTCGTAGCCCATGGCGGAGAGCTCATCCAGGATCGACTGGCGGTACGTGCTGAACCGGGCCGATGCGAGTCCCTTGACGTTCTCCAGCATGACCGCCTGCGGCCGTGCTTCCCGCACCAGCCGGAGAGCTTCCGGAAAGAGGTCACGCTCGTCATCGGCCCCCAGCTGCTTACCTGCCACGCTGAACGGCGGACAGGGGACACCCCCGGCCAGGAGGTCGATCCCCCGGAAGTCTAAGCCGCTGATCTCGCGGACATCACCCTCGTGGACCTGCCAGGCAGGGCGGTTCGCGCGAAGGGTGGCCGCGGCGTCACGATCGATCTCGACCGCGAGCTCATGACCGAACCCTGCCTGCTCAAGACCGTACGACTGGCCTCCTGCCCCGGCACAGATCTCGAGTGTTGAGAACTGCTCGCTCACCCTGGCCTCCTACCTCCGCGCTGAGCTTCCAGTGTGCCAAACGGGTCTGACAGACGACTTGATGCCCGTCGTGGGCGCGCCTCTCGTCGGCTCACCTCACAGGGCGCTCCAGCGAGCACTCCACCGGGGCCGTGAGTGGCCTCCTGTCGCCGCCCCATCGACCACCCGTTCGAGCCCCGCCCCTCACTCCCGCGCGAACCAGCACCCCGCGAAGGTGTTCTTGTACAGCCGGTACCCGTCGTTGGGGACGTAGTAGCGGTAACTGCCTAGCACCGTCCCGTCGGCCGCGTGCTCGCTGAACACCCCGGCCCGCCCGGAGCCGACGACGAAGCCGTCCTGGATAGTGCCGCCGCCCAGGCGGTGAGCGTTGGAGACGGCCGAGGATAGGGCACGTCGGTGCGGTGGTCCTCGCGGTAGGTCCCCTCGCGCTCATCGACGAGGTAGCGCAGCACGTGGCTGGTCCCGCCCTCGAGCCGCTCGAGGGTGCCATGGTGCGCAGTCCTCCTCGGGGACTGCCGCGAGTCTACGGGGAAGGGGGCCGACGGGGCGTGCCGTCAGGACTGTGCGGCCGACGGTGGAACTGTGCGGCTGACGGCGAGACTGTGCAGCCGACGACGAGGGGTGCCGCCGCCGGCAGTGCCAGGAAGCGGTCCCGCAGCGGCCGTCGGTCCCGGGTCTGGTCATGCCTGGGCAGCGTGTTCCGCACGTGACAGACTGGTTCGCACCGCCGAGCGAAGGTCGATGATGCCGGACATTCCCCGCCCCAGCACCGCAGGTCCCAGCGCCGCCCGCCCCCGCGCCGCAAGCCCCTGCGCCACCCGCCCCAACATCGTGTTCATCCTCTCCGACGATCACGCCGCCCACTCCATATCCGCCTACGGCAGTCGCGTCAACACCACCCCGCATATGGACCGCCTGGCCGCGGAGGGCGCCCGCATGGACGCCCTGTACTGCACGAACTCGATCTGCACCCCGTCGCGCGCCTCGATCCTGACCGGCACCTACAGCCACATCAACCGCGCTCCGTCGATCTACTCCGTGTTCGACCACCGGGTGCGGACCTTCCCGGAGGTGCTGCAGGAGCAGGGCTACCAGACCGCGGTCTTTGGCAAATGGCACCTCGGCACCACGCCGGAGGCGCTGCCGCGTGGCTTCGACGACTGGCGGATCTTCCCTAATCAGGGCGATTACTGGGATCCGGAGATGATCGGCCCGGAGGGCCGCGAGCAGGTCGAGGGCTACGCCACCGACGTGGTTACGCAGCAGTCTTTGGACTTCCTGTCGCGGCGGGATCCTGAGCGGCCGTTCTGCCTGCTGGTCCACCACAAAGCCCCGCATCGGCCGTGGATCCCCCACCCCCGCTACGCGGGCCGCTACGCAGAAGGCACCATCCCCGAGCCGGAGACGATGTGGGATGAGCATGAGGGTCGCGCCCAGGTGGTGCAGCAGGTGCGGATGCAGCTCGATGACCTCACCCCCACCGACTACAAGGATCAGCTGCCGACGCAGCTCGAAGGCGAGGAACACCGCCGCGAGCGCGCGGCCTGGAAATACCAGCGGTACATGCGCGACTACCTGCGGTGCGTCCAGGCTGTCGATGACTCCATCGGCCAGCTCCTTGAGCACCTCGAGGATGCAGGCGTCGCGGAGAACACCCTGTTCATCTACACCTCGGACCAAGGGTTCTTCCTCGGCGACCACGGCTGGTTCGACAAGCGCCTGATGCTCGACGAATCGCTGACCATGCCGATGCTGGCCCGCTGGCCTGCGCAGATCCCCGCCGGCACCCGCATCACCGACACCCTCAGCAACGTCGATATCGCCGCGACGCTGCTCGAGGCCGCGGGGCTGGACCCGTCGGCCGAACTGCCCGACCAGCAGGGCCGCAGCTTCCTGCGCCAGCTGCACGGCACGGAGGTCCCCGACTGGCGGCAGGCCGTCTACTACCGCTACTGGGAGCACGATGACCCGGAGCATCACGCTCCCGCGCACTACGGCGTGCGCACCCCGGAGCTGAAGTACATCCGCTACTACAACGATGGGCTCGGCACCCCCGGTTCATCGGACCGGATCATGCCGATCGAGGACGAGCTCTACGACCTCGTGGCCGATCCGCGCGAGATGATTAACGTCGCCGCCGATCCCGCCTACGCCGAGCAGCTCGCCGCGATGCAGCAGCTCACCGCGCAGATGCAGGCCGAGGTCGGCGACGCGCCCTACGAGGGCCCGGACACCCCGCGCCTGGAGTGGCCGACGGCGCGGTGACTTGCGCCGCCGGGCGTTCCCGCGGGAACGCCCGGCGCGCGGCATGACATTCCCGCGGGAACGTCGGCGCCGCTCGGCCGTCGCGCCTCAGGCCTTCGCGTCGGCCGCGTCGTCCGCGGTCACGTCGTGCTCGGCGTCGCGCAGCAGGTGCTCGCCGCCGATGGGGCTGCTCACCCAGTCCTCGACGCGCCATCCCCTCGCAGGGCTGCCGATGAGGGTGACCAGACCCGTGTTGTACAGCGGCCGCTCGGACAGCGAGGCGGCGCCGAGCCCTCCGGCGACCGAGGCGAACACGCGGATCGCGGCGCCATGGCTGACCACGATGACGGTCGCGTCCTCGGCGTGCTGGTCCGCGATGTGCCGCAGCGCCCTGGTCCAGCGGTCCCAGAACTCCCGCCCGGTCTCCCCGCCCGGCAGGCCGTCCTCGAGGACCCCGGCGCTCCAGCGCTGGTGGTTGTCCTGATACGCATCGACGGCCTCCGCGTCCTGTCGGCCCTGGTAGATCCCGGCGCGGATCTCCTCGATCCCCTCGGTCAGCCGCGGACTGAGCCCGCGGGCGGCCGCGAGCGGAGCCGCCGTTTCGTGGGTGCGCAGCAGGCGGGAGACGTGGATCCCGGCGATGTCCTCGTGCGCGAGCGCGGCGGGCACCGCACGGGCCTGGGTGTGACCGAGCGTGGTGAGCCCGGGCCCCGGATAGGCGGCGTCGAGGATTCCGTCGACGTTGGAGGGGGTCTGACCGTGCCGGAGAAGGAGGAGGCGCATGCTCAGCACCGTACGAGATCCGTCGTGAGCGTGCACGGGGGCAGCCTCGGCGGCGGTCTGCGTCACAGCGCGCCCGGCCCCGCCCACTTCTCGAGTCGGCACCTCCGACGCTTTGCCATCCTCCTCTCCGGCCGACGGGCACCATGCCCCCGTCGCATGTCAGGGCCGACCTTCACGACTCTGCACGGCCGAGTGCGGCCCGAGCCCTCGCCGCCGCCCCGGGGACCGCGTCGCCCATGACGCCCAGCGAGCTCCCGGGCACCCTCCCGACATGTCACGGAAAGGTAACAGCGGCTCCACAGCCTGCGTCTCTACGTTTCCGGCTCCACACAGGAAACCGAGAGGAACCGTCATGGACACCACCGACCCCCGCCGCGTCGGCCGCCCCTATCCCGAGGCGCGCGAGCACGGCAGTGCACAGAACTGCGGCGGATCGGTGCCCGGCGACGCCGCGCCGCGGAACAGCTTCGAGGGCCGGCCCCTCCACCACCCGGCCGAGGACGTCGAGGATCAGGGCCTCGCCTTCGACGTGGGCACCCTCGTCTCCCGCCGCGGCGCGCTCGGCGTGCTCGGCGCGGGCAGCGTCGCCGCCGTGCTCGCCGCCTGCAGCGGCGGCTCCTCCAGCACCGCCGGCGCCGCCGCGAGCGACGGGGGAGGGACGAGCGACGGCGGCGGCACCACCGCCTCCGAGCTGACCGAGATGCCCGGCGAGACCGCCGGCCCCTACCCGGGCGACGGCTCCAACGGCGCCGACGTGCTCGAGACCAGCGGTGTGGAGCGCTCCGACATCCGCTCGTCCATCGACTCGGACACCACCGCCGAGGGCGTCCCGCTCGACATCACCATGACCATCATCGACATGGCCGGCGGCGACGTGCCGATGGAGGGTGCGGCCGTGTACCTGTGGCAGTGCGACGCCGCCGGGCAGTACTCGATGTACTCCGAGGGGGTGGAGGAGGAAACCTACCTGCGCGGCGTGCAGATCGCTGACGCGCAGGGCAAGGTCACCTTCACCTCGATCTTCCCCGGCTGCTACACCGGCCGCTGGCCGCACCTCCACTTCGAGGTGTTCCCCGACGCGGAGTCGATCGTGGATGCGGGCAACGCGATCCTCACCTCGCAGATCGCGCTGCCCCAGGCGGAGGCGGACGGCGTGTACGAGCTCACCGGGTACGCGGGCAGCGCCGAGAACCTTTCCCAGCTCACCCTCGAGACCGACGGGATCTTCTCCGACGGCTACGAGCAGCAGCTCGCGACCCTCTCCGGCGACCTCGAGACCGGCTACTCCTTCGCGATCGACGTCCCGATCGACACCACCACCGAGCCCGAGGCCGGCGGGATGGGCGGCGGCGAGGGCGGTCCGGGCGGCCAGCCTCCGGCCGATGGTGAGGGCGGTCCCGGCGGTGAGGGTGGCACCCCGCCCGAGGGCGGGCCGGGCGAACCCCCGGCGGCTGCACCGTCCGACGGCGGCGGTGACACGCAGAGCTGATCCGGCGACCTGCGCGGCCCGGCGATCGCGCGGCTCGGCGCAGGCTGACGCGGCATCGGCAGAGCTGAGGCGTGCGGGCGGATACTACGCCGGGAGGGGATCAGCAGAAAAGGGACTCCAGCGGCACTCGGCGGAGCTCAGCGCCGCGCCGTGCCGCGGGAGTCCCCTTTCTGCGGACGCAGCCCGAGGCGGCGTCGGTTCTGGTGGGCCGGCGTCGCCTCAGAAGAAGGGGAGCTGGCCGAGGATCATCCGGCCACCGTTCACGATGATCCCGATGACCACCAGGAACAGCAGGCCGAAGCTGATCCGCATCACCGGGACCCGCGCGGAGATGCCGTGCCCGTTCTGCGGCGCGATGAAGCGCTCGGGCCGGTCGCGGTCGTGGAGCACGGTCACGCTCATCCCGCTGCGGTCCACGGTTCCGATGTCGCTGACCACCGGGTTCGCGCGGACCGTCTGCCCGCGATCGGTGGTGAACTCGATCGTCTCGACGACGCGGCTGGAGCGGTCCTCCCGGGTGCCGCTGTAGTGCACGTGCGAGGAGATCACCCGCCCCTCGGTCCGGATGCCGCTCGAGGCCAGATGCCGCGCCCGCAGCAGGTCCCGCACGGCTGAGATCACGATCCACAGCCCCGCCAGGACCAGCAGCAGCGCGACCAGTGAGAACATCGCGCCGAATGCGCCGAAGCCCATGCTCACCCCGTCCATGGTTCCTCCTTGCTCTCACCCGTCGGCCCCCGCCGACGTGTCACTCCGACCGAGCGTACCGGGCACGGTGCGGCAGGGGAGGATGAGCGGCAGGGCTGGGAGGGGGCATCCGGCCGAGCCCACGCCCGGGACCGATCTCCCGCAGCGTCTCGGGGCAGGCCGCATGCGGTGTCCTCAGCCGTCGGCGAGCAGACCGGTGCCGTAGCCCTCGGCAGGATCGGAGCGCTCCGAGCGGCTGCTGACGGTGGTGAGGTCGCGACCGACTGGATCGGGTGAGCGGTGAGCGTCGTCGCTCCGCGGTCTTCGCGGCCACGGCTCCGGCTGGACGGGCGCCGCATCGGGCCCTGGGCTGGTCAGCTGCGGTGACTGCTGCGCCGCACGAGCAGCACAACCACCGTGACAGCCCCGACGGCCAGGATGAGCCCCAGGGCTGCGGCGAGCACTGCGCCGCCGACCACCATGGCGATAGACAGGGAGCCGGGGGAGTCGTCGAGCTCCGGGTCATCCCCGCTCGGGCCCGGCGGGATCTGCTGGTCGGTGAGATCGGTCGGCTCCCCGAGCTTCTCCGTGAGCGCCGCCGCTTCGTCCTCCGGAGGATCCATCGGATAGGCGCACCAGCCCATCGAGTAGGAGCCGTCCGCGCCGCTGGCCCAGGCGCGGATACGGTCACCGGTGCTCAGGCGACCCAGGCCGCAAGCGGTGGTCTGCTCATGCGTGGAGAACTCGATGGCGCGGGACTCCTCGCCCTTCCACACGCGATCCACGGCGGCGTAGTAGGTGACGTCCCCCTGATCGTCGTCGATGACCTCGATGATCTCAATGTCGGCGATCAGATCCGCCGCCTCGATCGCCTCGTCGAAGTCATACTCCATGCAGCTGCACGCCCAGGCGGCAGGGGCGCCGGCGAGGGTCGCCGCCAGCAGCAGCGTGAGCAGCGAGAGGAGCAACCCGGCCCGGCGGGTCGTGAGGGAGGTCATGGGGTCACAGTAGCGGTGGGGTGGCCGAGCGGAGGCTGCTTCTGCCACGGGTGCTTCCGCGAAAGGTACTCAGATGACCGGCGACCTGCAATATGCACGCGGCCGGTCAGCACAGTGCCGTCCGTGGAAGGCGTCCGCCGGGGCCGTGCTTGGACCCTGCGGTGGTCTCGATGGGCCTCGCGTCGCCGTGTCTCCAGAAGGGCCGGAGGAAATCGACCGCTCAGCGGCACGGTGCGTGCACTATGCAGGGCATGTGCCGCTGAGAGGTCGATTCCCTCCGCTTTAGCTCCGCTCCAGCCCTGGCCCGCCCCAGCCCGGCTCCGCCCCAGCCCGGCTCCGCCCCAGCCATCCCTGGACCCTGCCCCTCGCCTCCGCCGCACCCTGATAGGTTCCCGGCCGTGCCCGCCCTGCTTTCCGCCCTGCCTGACCTGGACCTGCTGGCCTGGGTCGTCCTGGTGCTCGGTGCGCTCACGGTGGGGTTCTCCAAGACCGCGCTGCCGGGCGCTGGCACGATCGCCGTGGGCCTGTTCGCCCTGGCTCTGCCCGCCAAGGAGTCCACCGCCGCGCTGCTGCTGCTCCTGATCGTGGGGGACATGACCGCGCTGTGGGTGTACCGCCGTGAACCCGATGTGCGCACCCTGATCCGCCTGCTGCCCAGCGCCATGGTGGGCGTGCTCATCGGGGTGTGGTTCTTCGCGATCAGCGACGGCCCCACGGTGCGGATCACGATCGGCCTAATCCTCCTGGCCCTGGTGGTGGTCACAGTGTGGCGCCGTCACGTCACCACCCGCCGCGAGGCACGTGCCGCCCAGCAGGCCGCCGACGGCACCGCCCCGTCGGCCACCGCCTCCACCGGGAGCCAGCCGGGGGCTGCCGCGACCGCGCAGGGCATCGGCTTCGGGCTGCTCGGCGGATTCACCACCATGGTCGCCAACGCCGCCGGGCCCGTGATGAGCATGTACTTCTATGCCATGCGCATGCCGGTGCTGACCTTCCTGGGAACCTCCGCCTGGTACTTCGCGATCATCAACCTGTTCAAGGTGCCGTTCTCCGCGGGACTCGGACTGATGACGCGCGAGGTTCTCACCCTCGATCTGCTGCTGGTGCCGATCGTGCTGGTCGGCGCGTACCTGGGGTCGAAGGTGGCCCGACGCATCCCGCAGGCTCTGTTCGAGAACCTGGTGCTGGCTCTGACGGTCATCTCCGCGCTCGCACTGCTGGTGCTGTGAGCTCGGCGCTGCGCCCCACAACAGCGCCGCCCCCGCACGCGCACCGCACCCGCACCAGCCCCGCACGACAGCGCCGCACCCCACCACAGCGCCGCCCTGGCGGGGCATGATGGATGCCCGACGGGTGGGCGCCCACCGCGCCTGCCGCCCCGAGACGAGAGCTTGACACCATGTCCTTCGACGTGAACCCCACCGAGCTGGTCGCTGTCGCGTTGGCCTGCGTGCTGATCGCCGTGCCCACCTCCCTGGTGCTGGTCGGCGCGGTCGCCGCAACCCCCCGCCCGTCCTGGAACCGCGCCGGACTCGCCGTGGGCCTTGGCCTGCTGCTCGGCGTGATCCTCGCGCTGACGAGCGTCTTCATCGGTTCGGACGGGACGATCGCCACCATCGGCCAGATCGCGATGATCCTGGGGCTGTTGTGCGTGATCGCCGCTGGGGTGTTCGCTGTCCTCACGGCCCTGGACCGTGGCGGCGAGCAGCTTGGGATGATCCTCGCGATCACCGGCGGCGGGCTCGTCGCCCTCGGTGAACCGGTGCAGAACATTCCCTTGTTCCTCGCGATGTCCTCCTCGGTGCTGGTGGTGATCGCCGGGGTGATCATCGAGCTCGTGGCCATCGCCGCGATCGTCGGGGCGCTCGCCGGGATCACCTCCCGGGTTCCCGCAGTGCGCCTGGGACTGTCCCTCGCCGGGGCCATCACGGCGCTGTTCCTGCTGATCAGCGTTCTGATCCTGCTCGGCGGCGGATCGGGGATCGGGGTGTCGACGATGATCGTGATCGGGCTCGTCGCCCTCGCGATCGGCAGCATCGCCGGTGGCGTCCTCGAGACGCTGCGGGTGCGGCGGAACCGACAGGGGGCGGACCACACCGCTGACCCGGCGACGTCCGCCGGACGTGACGGGCGATCATGAGCATTCCCGGCGCTGACATCGACACCGTCCTGGACCTGCTGCGAGCCCCGACCCACACCGAGCAGGAGCTCGAGCAGCTCGCCCTCGAGGCGAATCTGCTCCCTGACTCCGAGCTCGTCTACCTCGTCGAGAGCAGTCCGGCCACGGAGGCGGCGCTGCTGTTCCGCGTGCTGGGCAAAGACCGTGCGCTGGACGTGTTCGACGCGCTGTCCACGGGCCATCAGGCGGAGCTGATCTCCGCCCTGCGCACCCAGCAGGTCTCCGACATCATCGAGGCCCTCGACCCGGACGACCGCGCCTCCCTGCTGGACGAGCTGCCCGCCTCGGTCGCCGATCGGATGCTGCGGGGCCTGGATCCCGCGGAACGGGACATGACCGCCGCGGTCCTCGGGTATCCGAAGAACGCCATCGGCCGCTACATGTCCCCCGAGGTGCTGTTCCTGTCTGAGGACGCGGTCGTGAGCGAAGCCCTGGATCAGGTGCGTGCGCTCGCCGCGCAGGCGGAGACGATCTACCTGCTGCCCGTCGTGGGGGAGGGCCGGGTACTGCACGGCGTGGTGGGTCTGCGTCGACTGCTGCTGTCGGATCCGGACACCCCGGTGCGCGAGCTCATGCGCCCGGCGGTGACCGCGGCGGCGACTGAGGGGCGCGAGGAGGTCTCTCGCCGGTTCTTCGACGCGAAGCTGCTGGCCATGCCGATCGTGGATGGGGAGGATCGGCTGCTGGGCATCCTCACCGTGGATGATGCCGCGGACATCCTCGAGCAGGAGTACGACCTGGACGCAGCCCGCACCTCCGGCTCGGAGCCGCTGCAGATGGCGTACCTCTCGGCCTCGATTCTGCACGTGGTGCGCAGCCGGATCGTGTGGCTGCTGGTGCTCGCGGTCTCCGCGATCCTCACCGTGCAGGTGCTGGAGATCTTCGAGGATCGGCTCGACCAGGTGGTGGTCCTGGCGCTGTTCATCCCGCTGCTGACCGGCACGGGCGGCAACACCGGCAACCAGGCCGCGACCACGGTCACTCGAGCGCTCGCCGTGGGGGAGGTACGCGTGCGGGACCTGCCGCGCGTGATCTGGCGGGAGCTGCGTGTGGGCACGGTGCTCGGCGCCGTGCTCGGGGCGCTCGGATTCACGATCGCGGGCCTGGTCTACGGCCTCGCGATCGGCGCGGTGATCGGCCTGACCCTGCTGTCGATCTGCATCATGGCGGCGATGGTGGGCGGCCTGATGCCGCTGATCGCCAAGCAGGTTGGGGCGGACCCGGCGGTCTTCTCCAACCCCTTCATCTCGACGTTCTGCGACGCGACGGGCCTGATCATCTACTTCACGATCGCCACCGCGGTGCTGGGCCTGTGAGGATTCCCGGGAAGGGCTGGCTCAGCTCCGCCCCGTGAGCTCCACGGCCTGCTCCTGTGCCTTGAGCGCGAGCTCCACGGCCTTGAAGGCGTGCTCCTGGGTCATGGCGTTCTCGGTGCGGTTCAGGACGTCCAGCACGAGGTCGCCGAAGAACGGGTACCCCACCTTGCCGTGCGCCTCGATGCGGTGCTCGCCCTCGCTGTCCACGAGGATCACCTGGTCAGGCCCGTTGTCGGTGGTGACGTCCACGTACTTGCGCAGCTCGATGTACCCGTCGGTACCGAGCACGAAGGTGCGGCCGTCACCCCACGTGCGCAACCCCGTCGGGGTGAACCAGTCCACGCGCACGAACCCGGTGGCGCCGGAGGACAGGGCGATATGGGCGTCGCCGTAGTCGTCGAGCTCGGGATGCTCGGGGTTGCCGAAGTTGCCGATGGTGCTGGAGAGGATCGTGGCGTCGTCGGACCCGGTGAAGGTGAGCATCTGCTCGAAGTTGTGCGAGCCGATGTCGGTGAGGATCCCGCCGTAGCGGGCGCGCTCGAAGAACCAGTCCGGGCGGGTGGAGGGGTCGCCCATGCGGTGCGGGCCCATGCCCTGGACCTGCAGGACCTTCCCGATGGCGCCGCGGTCGATGAGCTGCCCGGCCAGCACCGCGGCCTCGACGTGGATGCGCTCGGAGTAGTAGACGGCGTACTTCTTACCGGTACGGGCCACGGCCTCGCGGGCCTCGGCGAGCTGATCGAGTGTGATCAGCGGAGTCTTATCGGTGAAGTAGTCCTTCCCGGCCTCCATGACGCGAATACCCAGCGGCGCCCGCTCGGAAGGGACAGCGGCGGCGGCCACCAGATGCACCTCCGGGTCCTCGAGGACCTCCTGCTCGCTGGCGGCGACCTTCACGTCGGGGAAGTTCTTCGTGAACTCAGCCAGGCGCTCGGGCACCGGGTCATACACCCACTTCAAAGTGCCGCCAGCGCCGAGCAGACCCTGCGTCATCGCGCCGATGTGCCCGTGATCCAGATGCATTGCGGCGAACACGAACTCGCCGGGCTTCACCACCGGCTTCGGCATCGCGGCGGGGGCGTAGTTGGCTCCTTCGGAGACGGCCATGAGGGGTCCTTTCCACGGGTCGGGGCCGACGGGCAGCACTGCCGACGGCCGCTCGTGCGCGTACCCCAGCAGTGTCCCGCGTCACCCCCATCCTGGCAGGGGTGTGCCAGGGGTTGCCAGGGGTGGTGGGTGAGGGTTGTTGTGGATGCGGCCGCGGCTCAGATCCTGCGGTGACGGGCTTCAGGGTCGATAGGCCCTTCAGTGTCTGGGGTGCGGTCGGGGATCCAGGGTTCTTCCTCGTCCTCGTCCTCGTCCTTGTTGTCGTCTTCGTCGGTGCTGCCATTGACGAGGCGAGATTCGAGGGACTTCGCGTACAGCTCGACGGAATCGGACTCGATCTCGATGCTGCCCTCGATGTCCTGCCACTCCCCGCCGTCCACGGAGAACTGGCCGGTGAAGGTGGTGGTGAGGGTGATGTCGTACCAGCCCTCGAACCGGTACTCGGAAGAGACGCGCTCGGAAGGGAAGGGCTTACCAGGGTCGGTGGTGGTGATCGTGTTGCCGTCCCCGAGGTCCCAGTGGAACTCCACCGGCGTGGCGCGGATCCGCACCGGCGTGCCCAGGATGTCTGTTTCCAATTCTTGGGTGTCGGCGTCGGTGTGCAGGACGTTGACCATGTTCACCGGCAGCCAGCCACGCTCCGGGCCGGCGTGAGCGATCGGGGCCTTGACGGGAAGCTCGGCGAAGTCCTCTACGGTGACAACGATCTGTGCTGCGGGAGTGCCAACCTCAGGAGCGCCGGGGCGGACGCAGTCCCACCCCAGGTCCTTCACGGTGTTCTTCTCCAGGTTCGTCTGCGTGCCATGAACCGTAGACCCCTCCCGCGAGGACCCGCCGGAACGCTTCACGCCAGCAGACAACGTCAGCACGTCATCCCCACTGACCCTGTAACTCGTAGAGTCGCCGTTACCCTCCTGGCAGCTGCCCGTCGGTGGCACGCATGCCAACGCCCCGCCAACACCCATATCGCACTCAATGTTGCCGGGGTTCTCGACCGCCGTCCACTGCGTCACGATGTTGGGGAGTTCGGAGCCCCCTTTAGCGGTCGGAGAATTCTCTGCGGGACCCGGGAGAGGGGTTTTGACGGGTTCTTCCCAGGCTTCTCGGGCACCTACACCCAACTTGTTATCCCCGGAGGTGCTGCCTTCAACGTCGGGCTTATCCTCCTCGTCTGAGCTTTCGGAACCCTCTGGTTGTACGGGTTCCCGCGGCTCACTGGGAGACTGCTGCGTCCGATCTCCAGCGCGATCCTGCCCGTCAGCGAAAGAGCTGGTTGCGGGGATGAAGATGGCGACTTGAGTCAAGGCTAGGAGAGCTATGCAGTGTAAGCATCTGCGAAATAATGGACTCCTAGTTGTGGACATCTTCCCCCCATTCGGCATCAAGCGCCTTCACGGTCCAGCCATCGCCCGACCACTTCATGCCCGCGGTTGAAATGTACTCAACCTCTGGGGCTTCGAAGCGTCCGTCGAAAGAGTCGTTAGGGCGCGTGTGCGGTGATATTGTAAAGAAATATGCAACCTCGACATCATAGTGCTCGGAATCGTAAATACGCGTTCCCACATCGGTTACATCAAACTTTGACCAGTACTCGCCGTGTTCTTTCATCGGCTCAATCGCCTCGTTGAGTTCTTGACACCCCTTGCAGGCCGCCTCCTCAAGCCTGTGGAGCTCTTCGGTTTCACCCGTTTGGTGCGCCCACATCGACACAGCGATGTAGTACCGAAATGCTTGGAGAGCACCTTCCTCGGTGTGCTCATTCATCCCGGGGAAGTCCGCGCGGTCCGGCGCGGGGATATCGGGCGCGGCCTGGGTCTCGCCGTCACCCCCGCCATCGCTTGCGCCGCTCTCGTCGCCCCCACCATCGCTGGTCTGGGGCTCGAAGCCGAGATCCGGGGGCGGCGTGGTGACCGGGCCTTTGCCGTCGTCGCAGGCGGCGAGGCCGAGGATAAGCACAGCGGATGCAGTGGCGGCGATGAGGCGTCGGGTCATGAGGAGAGCTCCCTGTGTGTGTCCTGGAACACAGCCACGGTAGCGATCTGGGCTCACCGCGTCAGCCAACTCCCCAAAATTGTGGATAACTCTCCCAGGAACGGCGCCACACGTTCGTGCGGCAGGTGGGCGTCCTCCACGGGCAAGGCTCCCGTCTGACACACCGCCGCGCGTGCCACGCCGCCGCCCCAGCCGCGGGTGCCTCCTCCCGCGAATCGGCCGGAATGTTCCACTGGGCGGTACACAATGGCCGGACCGTTGGAACAGAACGGCGGATCCGCACCGGCGGGCGGGGGGGGCGGGGGGTCTGCCCCGTCTGGAGTCTGTTTCTTATAACCCTCTCCGAGCCCACCTGACCAGGCCCGCTACCGTATACCGCCCTCTGGTTTTAAAAAAATTACTGAGCTAT
>NZ_JALLAL010000059.1:0-14618 GCF_023062615.1 Brachybacterium sp. Marseille-Q7125
GGGCCGGGCTGGGGCGGCGGGGTCTTCAGCGCGACCGGAGGAAATCGACCTCTCAGCGGCACGTGCCGTGTTATATGCAGGCGGCGTGCTGCTGACAGGTCGATTTCCGTCGCGCGGGTTGAGGTGGATCGCCCCGACTCAGAGCTGGGACCAGACCTCGTCGAGCAAGTCGGTGCCGGTGGTGCAGCGGGTGCAGCGGTCCCTCTCGCCGGGACTTAGCGCCGCATCGCAGCGCTCGCAGCGGGCAGTGATCACGCGGTGCAGCACCTGCACGGGCCCACCCACATCCGCCTGCCCGGTCAGCTCCAGGACGTCCTCTGGGCAGGTCTGAACACACAGCCCGCAGGCCACGCAGTCCATCGGCACCACCCCGAAGTCCGTGACCCGCTCTGTGGCGCGCCACATGATCGCCTCGGTGGGGCACACCTGCTCACAGGCCCGGCAGGCCGTGCACCCGCGGCGCGACGGCGCGGGGACCGGCACCGTGGCGCGCGGCAGCGCGGCCAGCAGGACCCCGCGCTCGGGGGAGATGGCGGGCACGCTCACGGGCCGCACCGGCTGCAGCTCCGCGGGGTCCCGGCGCCGCCGCAGCGCCGAGAACAGCGCCCCGCGCTGCCAGCGCCGCGGCCGTGCCCCGCCCTCTCGCAGCGGCTGCTCCACCTGCACGATCTCGCAGTTCAGCCCGGCGCTGTCCACGAGCTGCTCGGCGCGAGCCACCGCCCGGTCGAGCCCGGCGATGGAGCGCCCCGCGCCTGCCGCTGAGTCCGCCCCCGCCTCCGGCACCTCCCGGGCGAGCGGGCACACGGAGCAGTCGGCGCGCACCAGCTCGAGCCGCGCCTGCGGCGCCTCGGCGTCTGCGGTGGACCCCGGTGCGCCCGCGAGGTCTCCGGCAGCTCGAGGTGCAGCGGCCCGGGCCCGGGCAGTGCCCGCCCCCGCCCCAGCACCTGCCTCCGCCTGCTCCGCGGCCTCCACCGCACTGCGCGCCAGCTGCCCGGCGGCGGCTGCGATCACCTCGGGGTGCAGCTCCGCGGTGCAACGCAGGTCATGGAGCACCGGCCCCGAGCCCGCGCCGCCCTCCCCACCGCCCGCGGCCACGGAGCACCGCAGCCGCAGCGAGGTGCCACCTGTCGCTGCTGCGGCGGCGATCCGCTCGGGGGAGTCCGGGGAGCGCGCTGCGGGATCCATGTCAGATCTTCGTCACCTGCACCCACGTGTCCAGCTGCGCGGCACCGCCACCGATCGGATCCATCATCCCGCCGCCGCCTTCCACGGTGTCCTCATCCAGCAGGGCGTTGACGGAGAAGCCGGTGCCGCGATGGGGTGCGATCCCCACCTCTTCCTGCCCGGGGATGATCCGACGGGCGGAGTCGGCGTGGCCGTAGCCCTCCACGGGGTCGATCACGGTGCCGTCCACCTCGTAGGCGGAGGCGCCGTAGCCCTTGTGCCCCTGCGCGGAATCCGCACCGACCACGCCGGGGCGAATGCCCTGCAGCACCTGCACCATGCCCTCCACCTCCCCGGAGGCGGAGGTCACGCGCACCATGTCGCCATTCTCGATGCCGCGCTCAGCCGCATCGGATGCCGCCATCCACAGGTAGTTGGAGGCCTTGACCTCCCGCAGCCAGGCGGAGTTGTTCGTGCGGTACGTGCCCTGGGTGCGGGACTTCCAGTTCACGAACTGCAGCGGACGCTCCGGCGTCTGCTCCAGCACGGTCCCGTCGGACTTCATCACCGGGCGGATCGCCGCGAGGCCATCCCAATGCTCACCAGTCATGCAGTCCTTCTGCGCGGCAGTCTGGTTGGAGTAGAACTGGCACAGCCCGCCGTAGCGGTTCTTCAGCCAGTCCCCCTCGTAGCCGTCGGCCCGCTCCTCGGCCTGGCCGGAGAATCGCCCGCCGCGGTTGAGGACTGTGACCACCTTGGGCCACTCCTCCTCGGTGACGGCCTGCTTCCACCGGTTCACATCGAAGGTGTCGCCCAGCGCCTTCTGGCGGGCGCGCAGGAACACCTCCTGCTCGGCGCCGTCGGCATCGGGCACCGGCTCTTCCCCCGCGTAGGCGACGTTCGCGGCCATCTTCAGCCAGTAGTCCACGGGGGCCTCGAAGCTTGTGCCCTTCCCGAAGGCTCCCTCGCCGACGCCCGGCAGATCCAGGGCCCGCCCCAGCTCCAGCAGGGTCTCCTCCGGCACCCGCGGCCCGTCGAAGGCCCGCGTGGCGGGCTGCCCCAGCTGCTGCACCCGGTACTGCTGCGAGGGATACACGCTCTCCTGCGTGAACTTCTCCAGGTAGGACAGGTCCGGCAGGACATAGTCGGCGTACGTCGCGGTATCGGACATCGTCAGATCGAACACCACCAGCAGCTCGATCGCCTTCTGATTCTGCAGATGCTTCGCCTGCCGGTGCGCCCCCGGAGAGGAGTTCAGCGGTGCGTGACGGTTCACGAACAGGGCCTTGAGCGAGTAGGGGTACCCGGCGGCGGCCGACGGGATGACCTCCTGCAGCTGATTGCCGCCGAACGGTGTCCAGCGCCGCTTGGCCGGGTAGCCGTCGCGCTCGAAGAACGGCGACTTCTCGTACACCTGCTTCTCGCGCGTGATCGGGATGCCCCAGGGCTGGTACCCGCCCTCGACGGTGTCGAGGTCGTAGCGACCTGAACGCGGCGAGAAGCCGGACTGTGCGCCGATGTGCCCGCCTTTCCAGTCATGGTTGCCCAGCAGGAAGTTCAGGTAGCCGATGGCGCGCACGGCATCGAAGCCGTTGGTGTGCATCGCCGGGCCGCGGTAGCTCATGACCACGCCACGCTTGCCGGCGGCGGAGAGGTTGCGCGCCACCTCCTCGATCTGGTTCAGGGCGATCCCGCTGGCCTCGGCGTAGCTTTCGAGCTCCCGCTCCATCGCTCGCTCCTTGAGCAGCGTGAACACGGACTTCAGACGCCGACCTTCATGCTCGATGTCCACCTCGAGGTCAGCGAGCTCCGCGTAGTCCTCCGCGGAACGCAGCTGGCCATCGGCCCACACCACGGCGAAGGGCTCCAGGCGCGGCGGGCCGGCCGGCTCCTCCGGCTCCTCGGGAGCGTCCATGAGGCCCTCATCGATCGCCGAGAGCTTGGGCCGCTTCTCATCGGTGACATCTACCAGGTGGGTCGCATCGGACCAGGTGGGCTCGCCGATCTTCGCCGCCGCCGCAGCGCCGGGGGCACGCAGGTACTGCTCGTCGAAGCGCTCGTTCTCGAGGATCCAGCGGATCATCGCCCAGGCCAGGTCGGCGTCGTGACCGGGCCTGACCGGCAGCCACGCATCGGCCTTCTCCGCGGTCTTGGACATCCGCGGGTCGATCACGGCCATCTTCATGCCGCGGCGGCGCGCCACGGAGATGCGCGGCGCCAGCCACGTCGGCCCCTTCTGCGCGGTCAGTGGCTCGGTGCCCCACACCACCAGGTAGTCGCAGTAGTCGATGTCCGCGTACATGCGCTTGTAGCGCGTGGTGGGGTGGGTGTGGATGTTGCCCTGCACCCCGGTGACGCCGCAGGTGCCGCCGTGGTTGAACTGGTTGATCGAGCCGAAGGTCTGGTTGAAGAAGCGCTCGCCCAGCAGGTACTGCTTATCGCCCGTCATGAGGGCCATGAGGTTGGACTTCGGGCCGAGCTCGGGGATCTCGGGGTCGATGAGCTTCTCTCCCCAGGTGGCGGTGAAGTCCTCCTGGGAGATGTCCCCGGCCTTCACCTTCTCCCAGTCGGCCATGACCTCGTCCTGCGGGGCGTAGGCCCACCACTGCTGGATGCCGGGTGTGCCCAGCTCCTCATCCCCCTCGAGGATGCCCTGGATGGCTTCCTCCCAGGTGACGGTGACCCACTTGCCGGAGCCGCGCTCGCCCACGCGCTTCAGCGGCTGGGTCAGCCGCCGGTTGTCGTGGACGATCTGCGGTCCGGCCTGGCCCTTCAGGCAGGCGATACCACCGGAGCGGGATTTCGCGTCGCGCGGCATGTTCCCCAGCCCCTGCACGGCCTCCTCGGGCCGGGTGTCGTAGGGGATCGACGGCAGCGGCTGGGTGGTCAGCGGCGAGTACGGGTTCCCGGCGATCTTGCGCACGAGCGAGGTGGCGCCCGAATCCCCGGGCTCCGTCAGCCGCACCTTGATGGTGCAGAAGGTGTTGCACTGCATGCACATCGAGTAGATGACATCGTCAGCGCCGTAGGCGTCGTCCTCGTCGCCGGTGCCGTGCGCGGTGGGCTGGGTGTAGCGGCCGCCGAAGCCCTCGTGAAACATGGCGCCCAGGGCGCCGACACCCACGACGCCCGCGGCGGTGCCGCCGATGACGGCGCGCCGCGAGGGGCCGGAGGTCGTCTGCTCTGCGGTGGTGTCCGGTTCGGGGCGGGAGGGGGTCTGCGTCATGGCTGATCTCCTTCGGCGGGGGCCGCGGCAGGGGCGGTGGTGCCCGCGGCGTGCGGGGTGGCGTGTGTGCGGTCCGCAGCGCGGTCCGCCTCGATGCCGGAGCCGATGTGCGCGGCCTCATCCGGGTCCGGCTCGTGGATCGGCTGGAACTCCGCGAACAGCGAGTAGGCCAGGATCCCGCAGGCCACGAAGCACACGCAGACGGCGAGCTCGCTGAGCGTGGGCAGGTAGTCGCTCCAGGGGTAGCCGTCGATGATCGGCGGCAGCAGCGGCGGCACCACGATGTTGAAGCGGACGGCGATGATGCCGAGCACCACGAGCGCGGAGGCGATCGCGACGATCTTCGGGTTGTGCTTGAGCCTGGTGATCGTGAGGATGAACGGCACGATCATGCCCAGCCCCAGCTGCATGATCCAGAAGGTCCACCAGAACGGGCCGGTGGCCTGCACCGAGATGATGTTCATGTCGTGGTGCTGATTGGCCAGCAGCGGCACGATGAACTCGTAGAACGTCAGGCCCAGGTCGATGGCCAGCACGGCGGACAGAACCGTTGCCAGACCCGCCATAAGGCCCGTGTCCACGGGGCGCCCCACGGCCTTGGACTGCAGGTAGTACACGAGGGTCAGCAGGGCGGTGCCGGAGACCATCGCGGACAGCACGAAGATCACGGGGAACAGGCCGCCGAACCACATGCCGCGCGCCTCGACCACGGCGAAGATGGTGCCGGTGCCGCCGTGGACGCCGAAGATCGCCAGCGGCAGGCCGATGATGCCGAGGATCTTCAGCCAGCGGTGGGACTTCTCGGGGCTCTTCGCTTTCCGACGGTGGACCAGCAGCGCGATCGTCAGCTCGGCGATGAGCAGGGCGATGTAGATAGTGTAGAAGCGCACCTCCCAGGACAGCGGGGAGGTCCATTCGAAGTGCCACAGGGTGGACAGCGCCCGGTCCCAGCGGCCCAGGTCGAAGCCGACGAACACGAGCGCCACCCCCATGCACACGATGGCACTGGTCAGGGCGGCGCGGCCGATCCGCTCGAAGCGGTGCATGCCGAAGACGTACACGAGCGAGGACAGCAGGAACGCGCCGGCCGAGAGGCCCACGAAGAAGATGTACAGCGCGATCCAGGCGCCCCAGGGCATCTGGCTGGTCAGGTCCGTGCGGGACAGCCCGTGCCACAGCCGCAGGAGGGTGGGCACGATCGTCGCGGCGATGACCACCAGCAGGCTCACGTACCAGATGAGCTTGCGGCGGTTGATCGTCGAGCGCGGGATGGTGGAGTCCGCGTAGGCGATATCGGAGCGCCGACGATGGTCATCCCGCAGCCGCTGCAGGAGTGAGCGCGATCGCGTCGGCTCCTGCGACGGGGCGGGTGTGGTCTCGGAGCGGGCGGGAGCGGCGGAGGACATCGGGCTCACCTCAGGTAGTAGACGCGGGGCTCGGTCCCGCTCTCTTCTTTGAGTCGGAAGGCGCGCGGGTCCGCGGCGAGTTTGGCGACCACTGATTCGGGGTCATCGAGGTCACCGAAGTAGCGGGCGTCGCCGATGCAGGTCTCGCAGCAGGCGGGCTCTTCGCCGCGGGCGAGGCGGTGGGTGCAGAAGGTGCATTTGCGGACGGTGCCGATGGGGCTCTTGAAGCGCTCGCCGCGCTCCCCACGGTCCACGCCCCACTCCGGGGACGTGACCTGGTTGGCGCCTTGCATCTCCTGGTCGTAGGACTCGCCGAAGTCGAAGGAGCGGGCGCCGTAGGGGCAGGCGGTGATGCAGTAGCGGCAGCCGATGCAGCGGTCGGCGTCGATCACGACGGTGCCATCTGCGGCCTTGTACGTGGCGCCGACGGGGCACACGGATACGCACGGCGGGTTGTCGCACTGCATGCACGGGCGGGGCACGTTGGTGCGCCGCACATTGGGGTATTCCCCGGTCTCGCCCTCGAGGACGACGTTGTAGTTCACACCGGGCGGAGTGCGGTTCTCGACCTTGCACGCAACCGTGCAGGAGTCGCAGCCCACGCATTTCTGGAGATCGATGACCATGCCCCAACGGGGCTGGTGCACGACCTCCTCGTCGGGGGTGGCATCGCGCTCAGCGGGCGGCCGGCGCATGAGGGTCAGGGGAACGGCACCCATCTTGTGTCCTTCCAGTGTCCTCGGGCGGGGAGTTCCGGGCGTGAATGTCCGGACGTTTCGGACCACCGTCCCATCGTGAGGACGCTCATATAGGGGACTTCGGTCCCGCCGCTTTCCGGGGCAACTGGTCAGGGTGCGAGCCGGGAGGTGTCAGTCGAAGTCGAACACCAGCCCCTGGTCGAACACGGTGCGGTCGAAGTCCCGCCCGGTCTCCACCGACAGGGTGCTGACCACGCAGCGGATCGCGGCGCGCAGGAAGGGCTTGCGGGCGGACTGCTCGACCTCTTCCGCCCAGGCCGGCCAGGTGGGCACGGCCTCGCTCTCGAGCAGTTCCTGCTCCTGGCGCCGCAGCGCGGAGGCGGCCGCGTGGTCGACGGCATCCCAGGCCGTGGCCTCCTGCTGGCACCGCTCGGCGAGCTGCCCGGCGAGGGTGCGCACCGCCTCGCGGCGCTGCTCCCGCTCAGGGGTGCGCTCGTGCGTCGGATCCAGGAACACGCGCTCATGCTCCTCGCGCAGCTCCTGCTCATCATGCGCGCGGGGGATGCGCGCCGAGCGCCGGGCGAGCGCCCCGAGGGTCAGCTCGCTGTCCAGGAAGCGTCCGCTGTCTGCTCCGAGCCAGGTGGTCGAGCCCTGCAGCCGCTCCGCGAAGGAGCCGTCCCGGACGGCGTCCACGAGCTCGGCATCGGGTGTGCGCAGCAGGTCGGTGATGAGTTCCCACAGCCCAGCGCGTTCGCGGCACACCGCGGCGATGCGGGAGGCGGTGTCCGCGTCCAGCTCGGGCTGCTGGGCGGCGCGGGGCGTCAGGGGCGGCTCGACGGGGCGTTCACGATCGGTCATGCCTCGCCACTGTAGGCGCGGGTGGGGCGCCTCAGCCCCCGAGCCGCATCCAGGCATCGGTCCGCACCCGCAGCCCGAGCCCCACCGCCCGCAGCACCATGAACAGGAAGTTGCAGGCCAGCCACAGCCATGCCACGCCCCACGGATCCGCCGGCGCCCACAGCGCGACCGCCACGGCACCGGGCAGGATCGCGACGGCGATGATGGCCTGCACCTTCGCGAGGTACGGGGCATCGCCCGCGCCCATCAGCACGCCGTCCAGCACGAACACGTATCCGGCGATCGGCTGGGTGATGACCAGCACCCACAGGGCGGCTCGCAGGTGCTCCTGCACCGCCGGATCAGGGGTGAACAGCTCCGGCATCACGTAGCTGGCGCCCAGCAGCAGCACGGAGACCACGGCGCCGCCGCCCACGCCCCAGGTCATGAGCCGACGGGTCACGGCGTGGACGGTGCGCGGGTCCGAGGCGCCGAGGTACCGCCCGGTGAGGGCCTGCCCGGCGATCGCCAGGGAATCCAGGGCGAGGGCCAGCATCGCGAAGACGGTGTTCGCGAGCTGATGCGCCGCCAGCTGCACGTCCCCGAGCCGTGTGGCGACCACGGTGGCGATCACCACCACGGCCTTCAGCCCCACGGTGCGCACGAACATCGGCACCGCATCGCGGCCCACTGCCACGAGGCTGCCGAGGTCCAGGCTCAGCGGGATCGAGCGGGCGCGGGCGCGGCGCACGATGACGGCCAGCAGCGTCAGGGCCATCGCCCACTGGCAGATCACGGTGCCGATCGCGGACCCGGCGATCCCGAGGTCCAGGCCGAAGATCAGCGCGGCGTTCAGCGGGATGTTCACCAGCGCCCCGCCGACGGCCACGACCAGCGGCAGCACCGCGTTCTGCATCCCGCGCACGAGCCCGGTGGCGGCCTGCACCGCGAGCATCGCCGGCAGGCCTGCGGCGGAGATCAGCAGGTAGGTGCGGGCTTCGGCGAGGACCGCGGGAGAGGGCCCGAAGGCAGCCAGCAGCGGTCCGCCGCCGACGAGCAGCCCCAGCGCTGTGACTGCCCCGATGAGCAGTGCGAGCCAGCAGGCGTCGATCCCGCGGGAGATCGCCTCGGTGGTGCGCCCGGCGCCGAAGGACCTCGCGACCGCGGCGGTGGTCGAGTAGGCGAGGAACACGGCGAGCCCCACCACCGTGGTCAGCACGGTGGAGGCGAGCCCCAGCCCGGCCAGCGACGTCGTGGACACCCGGGCGATGAACGCGGAGTCCACCAGGAGGAACAGCGGTTCGGCCACGAGCGCGCCGAGGCTCGGGATGGCCAGGCGCAGGATGTCCCGGTCCACGCGGCGCCGGGCGCTCTCGGGCCCGGGATCCGCGGGGGAGGAATCGGCAGAGGAGGTCACGGGCCCTTATTCTCCCCTGTTTGTCCCCGGTCTGCCTCCGGGCGTCGCCCCGGCCCCACCCCAGCCTCCACCTCGGCCTCGACCATCGTCGGGTCCGGACGCTCAGGGCGCTGTGAGAGGGTTCCCGCGAGGCCTCTGGGTCTCCCGTCCATCCGGTCCCGGGCGCCTGCTGTGTCGTCGCCCCGGCGCCCCTTTGTCGTCTCGCAGGAGCTCGCGTGAATCGCCTGGCCACACTCAGCCTGAACAACCGATCCTTCATCGCGCTGGTGTGCATCGCGGTGTCGATCATCGGCGTCATGGTGATGACCACGATGCGCCAGGAGCTGATCCCGTCGGTGCAGCTGCCGCAGATCCAGGTGATCACCACCTCGCCGGGCTCGTCCTCGGAGCAGGTGCGCGAGCGGATCTCCCGGCCGGTGGAGCAGGCGGTCAGCGGCCTGGAGAACGTGGAGGGGACCTCGTCGACCTCGCAGGCGGGGCTGTCGATGGTGACGGTCGAGCTCACCTACGGCACCGATGTGGCGCGCTCCTCGAACCAGGTCGATGCGGCGCTGACCCGCATCGAGGACCAGCTGCCGGAGGAGGCGGAGCCGACGGTCATGGCTGGCGGCACCTCCGATATCCCTGCCGTGGTCACGTCGATCTCCTCCGATCTGGAACCGGCGCAGCTGGCCACGCGCCTCGAGGCTTCCGTGGTGCGCGAGGTGGAGCGCGTGGACGGGGTGGCGCAGGTGATGGTGGTGGGCGCCCCCGAGGAGATCGTCCGCATCACGCCCGATGAGGACGCCCTGGCCGAGCATGGCCTGAGCGAGGACGACATCGCCACCGCCCTGGATGAGAACGGCCTGTCCCTGCCGGGTGGCACCGTGACTGACGATGACCGCACCCTGGATGTGGTGCTCGGCCAGCGGGTCGACAGCATCGAGAGCCTCGAGGGGCTCATGGTGATGCCGGCCGACGGCGGCGGCGAGCAGCCGGGCCAGGAGCAGCAGGGCCAGGAGGGCGAGGGCCAGCTGGGGGCCGACGGGCAGCCTGGCGCGGAGGCCCAGCCCGGCGCCGACGCCCAGCCCGGCGCCCCCGAACAGCCGGGCGAGCCTGAGCAGCCCGGCGAGCCTGAGCAGCCCGCCGAGCCCGTCGAGCTCTCCGAGATCGCGACCGTGGAGCGCACCACGCAGGACCCGACCTCGATCTCCCGCACCAACGGCCGCGAGTCCCTCGTCATGGTCGTGACCGCCACCGTGGACGGCAACGTCGTGGATGTGTCCGACGGGGTTGAGCAGGCCCTCGCCGACACCCTCCCGGGCGTGGGCGGTGGCGCCGAGTCCGATGTGGTCTTCGACCAGGCGCCCTTCATCCAGGAGTCCATCGTCGCGCTCGCCGAGGAGGGCCTGCTGGGTCTGCTCTTCGCCGTCGGCGTGATCCTGCTGTTCCTGCGGCGCGTGCGCCCCACAGTGGTCACCGCGATCTCGATCCCCACCTCGCTGCTCATCGCGTTCATCGGCATGTACGTCACCGGCTACACGCTGAACATGCTGACCCTGGCGGCGCTGACCATCTCGATCGGCCGTGTGGTGGATGACTCCATCGTCGTGATCGAGAACATCATGCGCCACCTCGCGTACGGCAAGACCCGTCGGCGCGCGATCCTGGACGCGACCGGGGAGGTGGCCGGCGCGATCACCGCCTCGACTCTCGCCACCGTGGTCGTGTTCCTGCCGATCGCCGTGGTCTCCGGGATGGCGGGGGAGCTGTTCCGCCCCTTCGCCCTGACCGTCGGCATCGCAATGCTGTCCTCCCTGCTGGTGGCGCTGACGATCGTGCCGGTGCTGGCCTACTGGTTCCTGAAGGTCCCCAAGGGCCATGAGGACGTGGACCCCGATGACGCCGCGCAGGTCGCCCAGATCCGCGAGGCCTCCGAGGCGAAGGAGGAGCGGTCCTTCCTGCATCGCCTGTATGCGCCGACCCTGCGCGCCACCCTCGCCACGCGCACCCGACGCCTGCTGACCGTCGGCGCGTCGATCGCGATCCTGGTGGGCACCGTGTTCCTGCTGCCGCTGGTGAACATCTCCTTCCTGGGGGATACGGGGCAGAACATCGCCGCGCTCTCCCAGACGCTCCCGGCCGGCACGAGCCTCGAGCAGTCCTCCGAGAAGGCCGCCGAGAGCGAGGAGGCGCTGCTGGAGATCGACGGGGTGCAGACTGTGCAGACCACGATCGGCGGCGGCCAGTTCGGCTTCGGCGGGGGACCGGAGGAGGTCAGCTACTCGATCACCACTGATCCGGATGCGGATCAGCAGGCCCTGCAGGACGAGATGGTCGCCGCGGTCAGCGCGATCGAGGGCTCCGGGGAGGTGGAGGCCTCGGATGTCTCCTCGCCGACGGGCTCCAGCTCGGTGGACATCCTCATCACCGGCCCCACCCCCGATGACCGTCAGGCCGCGAGCGACGCCCTGCTCGAGCAGCTGGATCCGCTGCCCGAGGGGGTGCGGGAGGTCTCCACCGATCTCGCGGCTGAGAAGCCGACCGCCCAGGTCACGGTGGATCGGGAGGCCGCTGCCGCGCGGGGCCTGACCGAGGATGCGGTGGTGGGGCTCGTGGCCCGCGCGATGTTCCCCGGCGCCGTGGGCAGCGTGACGCTGGATGACCAGGAGCTGTCGATCTACATCACGCGCACCGAGAGCATCGACACCCTCGAGCAGCTGCGGGAGCTTGACCTGATGCCGGGTCTGCCGCTGACGGATGTCGCCGAGGTCAGCGAGGAGATGTCACGCCCGACGATCTCCACGCGCGACTCGCTCGAGACGGTGACCGTTTCGCTGATCCCCGCGGGGGAGGACGTCGGCATTGCGACCGATGCGGCGCTCGCCGCGATCGATGAGGCGGAGCTGCCGGAGGGCGTGGAGGCCACGCTCGGCGGCACCGCCGCGGATATCAACGAGACCTTCGGCCAGCTGGGCATCGCCATGGTTGCCGCGGTGCTGCTGACGTATGTGCTGCTGGTGTGGATCTTCAAGTCGCTGATCCAGCCGCTCGTGCTGCTGGTCTCGATCCCGTTCGCGGCCACCGGTTCGCTGGGTCTGCTGGCGCTGACCGGAGTGCCGCTGGGCCTGCCATCGATGATCGGTCTGCTCATGCTGGTGGGCATCGTGGTGACCAATGCGATCGTGCTGATCGACCTGGTGAACCAGTACCGACGCGCCGGCATGGCCCTGGATGAGGCGATCCACGTGGGGGCGGCGAAGCGTCTACGGCCGATCCTCATGACCGCGGCGGCGACGATCTTCGCGCTGATCCCCATGGCGCTGGGCCTGACCGGCAACGCGGGCTTCATCGCCCAGCCCCTCGCAGTGGTGGTGATCGGCGGTCTGATCACCTCGACTCTGCTGACCCTGGTCATCGTGCCGGTGCTGTACCGGATCACCGAGGGCCCGGGGGAGCGGCGCCGCCTGCGGGAGGAGGCCCGGCAGGAGGAGCTGCGGGAGAAGCGCGAGGCGCGGGACCGTGAAGCACGTGAGGCGCGGGGCCGTGAGGCACGCGCGGAGCGCGAGCAGGAAGAGCGGCGCGAGGCGGAGCCCGGGGACGGACCCGCGCGCGAGCCTGACCCGACCACGACCGCGACCACCGGCACGGGCCGTCGGCGTCGGTCCCTCAAGGATCGCGGCGGGATCGTGGGGATGCTGCGCGAGCGCCGACGCCGGCCCTGACCCCACGGTCATCCAAATGGTCTCGCCTACCATCGGGCCATGCCCACCCCTGCCCCGGCGCTGAGCGCGCGTGACCGGCCGAGCCTGCGTGAGCGGATCTGGCCGCGCTCCCGCACGGTCCGCACCCGGGTGCTCACGGTGATGCTCGCCTTCATGGCGGCGGGTCTGGCGATCACCGGTCTGCTGACCTATGCCGCCCAGTTCCGGGCCCTGGACCATCGGGTGGAGGCCGAGCTGTGGCAGGAGTACAGCGAGCTGGAGCTCATTGCCGGTGATCGCGGTCCCGATGGCGATTCTGGGCACGAGACCGTCGACTCTCTGCTGCTGGCCGCCACGGATTCCGCCGCCCCCTCGGACAACGAATCGGTGATCACCTTCGTCGACGGTGAGAAGCGCTACCAGCCGCGCGTCCAGGACTTTGCGCTGCTGCCCGATGATTCCGCCGAATCGCTGCGGGTCAAAGACGCGATCCTCGCCGAGCATCGGCCCGGCCGCTCCCGGATCGTCGAGATGGAGGCGCATGGCCGGCAGCTGCAGATGCTCGTCGCCTCCGTGACGGTCGCCGGGGATGACTCCGAGGGCGTGTTCGTCGTCGCCTCCGACATCGGCACCCAGCGCCGTGACCTGTGGCAGAGCGTCGGCGTGTTCACCGGCCTGTCGCTGGCGACCCTGCTGGTCGCCGGCTGGGTGGGGTACGTCGTGATCGGCCGCCTGCTGCGCCCCCTGCAGGATCTGCGCGCCGCCACCGGGCAGATCACCGTCGCCGACCTCGAATACCGCGTCCCCGTCCCCGGCGGCGGCGATGACATCTCGGCGCTGGCCCGCAACTTCAACCACATGCTGGGGCGGATCCAGGGCGGCGTCGCCGAGCAGCGGCGCTTCATGAGCGACGTCGGCCATGAGCTGCGCACGCCGCTGACCATCGTGCGCGGGACCCTCGAGATGACGGATGCCGATGACCCGTCGGACGTGCGCGAATCCCATGACATTGCGATGGAGGAGCTGGACCGGATGGGCCGCGTGGTAGGGGATCTCTCGGAGCTCGCCGCCTCCGCCCGCCCCGACTTCGTGCGCCGCGCTCCGCTCGACCTGGCCGCCTTCGCACGCTCCGCCTTCGCCCGCATCTCGCATATCGCCGAGCGCAACTGGGTGTTCGAGCGCGCCGCCGACGTCGTGGCCGATGCCGATGAGCAGCGCCTCACCCAGGCTGTCGTGCAGCTGGCCGCCAACGCCGTGCGCTACAGCGATGAGGGCTCCACCATCCGCTTCAGCGCGGACCGGGTGCTGGGTGCCGACGGTCCCGAGATCCACGTGACCGTGCAGGACGAGGGCGTGGGTATCGCCCCGGAGGATCAGCGCCGCATCTTCGAGCGTTTCGCCCGGGTGGATGACTCCCGCGGCAACGGCTCCGGGCTGGGCCTGCCGATCGTGCTCGCGATCGCCGAAGGGCACGGCGGCGTGGTACGGCTGCTCTCCGCCCCGGACAAGGGCTCCACGTTCACGATCGCGTTCCCGCAGCACGTGGACGGGGGACAGGGGGCCGACGGGGGTGCGTCGGGCGATACTGATCAGGCACGGACGGCCGGTGGAATAGTGGCTGCTGACCTGCCGGCGAGGAGAAACGGAGAGGACGGGGCATGAGGATCCTGATCGCCGAGGACGAGGCGCGGATCGCGCGGTTCATGGAACGCGGCCTGAAGGCCAACGGCTATGCACCCACGATCGTCGAGGACGGCATCTCCGCCCTGGACCTCGCCTCGAGCGGTGACTTCGACCTGCTGATCCTGGATGTGGGTCTGCCGCGCATGGACGGCTTCCAGGTGCTGCGCGCCCTGCGTGGCATGGACGTGCAGATCCCGATCCTCATGGTCACCGCGCGCACCGGCGTTGAGGACACCGTGCAGGGCCTCGAGGGCGGTGCGAACGACTACATCGCCAAGCCCTTCCGCTTCGAGGAGCTGCTGGCCCGCGTGAAGCTGCGGGCCCGCGAAGCCACCGCCGGTGCCGGGACGGTCAGCGCCGACGTGCTCGAGCTGGGCGATCTCGCCCTGGACCTGCGCACCCGCGTGGCCCGCCGCGAGGTGGGCGGCCAGGAGCGGTCCGTCGAGCTGTCCTCGCGCGAGTTCACCATGGCGCGCGTGTTCCTCGAGAACCCCAACCAGGCCC
>NZ_JALLAL010000005.1:0-88115 GCF_023062615.1 Brachybacterium sp. Marseille-Q7125
AGCCGCGCAGCGTTTCGGAGTTGACTCCGAGTTGCTCGCCGACCCGGCGGAAGACTCCGCGCTGGGAGCCGGGGTCGTCTTCGAGCGCATCGAGAACCATACGAACCGCTCGCTCACGCAGCTCGTCGGGGTACTTGCGTGGTGCAGGCATGACAGGGAAGTCCTTTCCGTGGCTTCACTGCCTCCATCATCCCCGGGGCGATCCACACCATGGCGCGCCGCGAACTGACGCTCGGCTCGTACAGACTTCCGTTCGTGGCTCGAGCGCTTGACCTGCCCGTGCTCCCCCACCACGACGCAGCTGCTGATGCGCTCCAGGCTGCACGCATCGTGCTCGCCCTCGCGAAGCGCCGCGGGGCCACCTCGCTGGCGCAGCTCGGAGCGACTGCTGTGCCTGGCGTCGCCCCCGGAGGTGGGGCACTCCGTTCCACCGGTGATTTCTCCGCGCTCAGCGCGAGCGACGTCATGGCCGGGGAAACGGTCGTATTCACCGGCAAACTGTTCATGTCCACGCGGTCCGAAGCGGAGGCGCTGGTTGAGCGATTCGGCGGGATCGCGCAGAGCGGGGTCACGAAGAAAACCACCATCGTCGTCACCGGAGACCTCGACCCCGCCACACTGCGCCCGGGGGCCACGATGTCCACCAAACTCGCGAAGGCCATGGCGCTCGCCGAGAAGGGGCAGCCCATCGAGATCTGGACCGAGGACGAGTTCCACCAGCATCTGGAGGTCGGCGAGGAAGAGCTGGAGGCCGCAATTCGGGCGCAGCGCGTGGTCGCGCAGGCCAGCAGCCTGCCGAGCTACGTGCTCGATCAGGCGCGAGCAGCTACGGCGTGCGGAGAGGACTATTACGGCTGGCTTCGGGCTGCGCTGAAGCACCCCGCCGGACGTGCTGCAGCCGGTGACCGCTGCGTGCGCTGTGACGGTGAGATCGAGCCCGGCACACCCTGGCGGCTCAGCGAACGGCATGTGTGTTCCAGGGACTGCAATGAGCGACTGAAGAGCGCAGCGAAGCGCCGTTTCCGTCGTGAGGGGATCAGCTACCCGAAGCCGCCGGAGTACACCGGTTGGAGGAACCGGGATCGCACCAACCCGGCGTTCGGCGTGTGACCGTCAGCTACCCTCTCCCCATGACCACCCCCGGCGTTCACTGGGACTCGATGGTGACGGGACTGCTCCCGTCGCTGTCACGCAGCCTCGCGGAGGAGTTCAACATCTTCCGCGTGATGCGTCACGGCACCCACGAGAAGCAGCTCTCGAACGTCTTCGCATGGCTGCTGGATCCTGTGGGCACGCATGAGCTCGGTGGCCGGATCCAGGAGCGGTTCCTTCGGCGCGTGAACGCCCAGCGCCCGGATCGTTCCGCGCTCCCGCTCACCGGGTATCGCGTACGACAGGAGGTGGACACCCGCACGCCGGATGAGATCGCGGCCTCGGCCGGGATGGATATCGCAGACATCGTCCTCCTCCAGCCCGGGGCTGCCGTCGTCATCGAGAACTACGGCACGTCCGACGGACACGGCCACGGCTTCACCCGCTACCAGCAGTTCGCTGCCGCGGGGGAGCGAGACTCCGCGGTGGTGCTGCTGTGCGGGCAGCACGAACAACACCTCCTACACGACGGCTGGGAGAACGCCATCGTCATCACCTACGACGACCTCGTCTCCGACGTGAGCTCCTTGGTCCAGCATGACCGCGCCTGGCAGCGCTCTCACCCGGAGCAGCTGTTCTTCATCCGTCAGATGCACCACCACTTCGTGGAAGGACCCGCCGCCGTGAACGCCGACGACCAACTGGACTTCCTCCTCACGATGTGTGAGACGGGGGAGAGCGCCCGGTATGCCTACCGGCCGCAGGACAGGGCGGCTGATGAGTTCGCCGAGCTTGTCGCGGAGCACGCGCGGCGGCAGTTCGCGGACGGTCGCGCGATGCTGCAGGTCCTCAAGGCGAACCTGCGGTCGTTCGCGCGCGGCGTTCTCATGGCGCAGCTGAACGAGGTGCTCGACGATGGCCCGGTCCTTGCGGTGAGCACCAGGTTCGTCGGGACCTGGGAGTGGATCGTGGAGCTTCAGCGGCCGGAAGGCTTCGACGATATGCGTATACCCTTCGGGCCGTCGGCTGTGGCCGAGAATGCGACGATGCCCGAACCACTTGCGACCCCCGACTACTCGCGGGTGTTCGTGAGCCTTGGTGGTCGGGACCGTGCGGCACACGTGCTCCAGACCGATGTCCCGCTGCGCGAGGTCCACGCCGGGCTCGATGTCCAGGACACGCGTCTGCGGGATGCCGTCTTAGAGCTGCTGAGGCAGACCTCCCGCTGAGGGGCACCCCGCCCCTCACTCCTCCCACGCCGCGAACGTCCGCCCGTCGTCGGTGATCCATGCGGTGCGGCCATTGAGCGACACCCGCCCCAGCACCACCGCCCCCGCCTGCGACGGCGAAGAGAAGACGACGTCGCGGGTGAGCCGGGCGGTGCCATCGGTCAAACGCTTGATCGAACCATCCTCGAGCAGCGCCTCATGCTGAGCTCGCCGTGCCTCGAGCTGGCGCTCCGTCGAGGTGCTCACGCGGCGCGGTGTGCCCACCTTCGCCGCGACGGTGGAGCCGGTCAGGACCGTGAACTCGCCGTCGATCACCTGCGCCCGGGCATCGATGCCCCGCTTGGGCTGGAGCAGGCGGAAGACCGGCGACTCTTCGGGCTTCGGCGCCGGAGACTCCTCCATCGGCAGTTGCGGAGCGGTCGAGGCCGGGGACGAGACCGGCCGCGTCGCGCGACCGCGAAAGAGATCCACGCCGAGCACCGGCAGGATCACCTTCACCTGCTCAATGAAGTACTGCATGTCCGAGGCATCGGCCTCCGGTAGATCCGCCCCACCCGTCGGCCGGTTTCCGTTCACCAGCGGCACCCGGCCGATCGACTCTGCCAGGGCGATCAACCGTGACTCCAGGTAGCGAGCATGCGCGCTCGTGATGTTTGCATCCTTGCTGGTGATCAGCAGAACCTCGGTCCAAAAGTCCTTCTTGCGCTCATGCTCGTACAGGCGGGTGGCGATGTTGTCGCTCTGCCCGATATACCCCAGTCGGCGTGAGGGATCCTCCGGGTCATCGCCCAGCAGGATGTAGACGCCGGTGCGCTGCGCTTCCGGGCGCTGGCGAATCGCCTCGAGCTTCTCTCGCTTGCCCTTGAGGACGTGGCCCGTCCAGTTCATGATGACTGGACTGCCACTCGGGTGTCGGCGGCGGAGGTTCCAGCCCTGATCGCTGGGGTCAAGGGGATGGACGGCCGCGGCTACAGCGGGGAGCACCTGCGTGAGCTCATCGCGCAGCCGCCGGAGGATAAGTGCACGAGTGCCGAGCTCGGCCTTCCCGTCGACGACGGTGATACGCCCACAGCCCGGTGAGAGACCTGCCCCCGTCGGCCCCCACCCATACGGCACGATGGATCCATGTCCGAGCCTCGCACCCCGCCCACCGACCCGTCGGCCCTGGATGCCATCACCCTGGATGACCTGCGCACACGAGGCGCCATGAAGTGGAGCCTGCCCGATGGGGCGATCGGCGCGTTCGTCGCCGAAGCGGACTTCGGCACCGCCCCCGCGGTGATCGACGCGGTTCACGCGGCGGCCGATGAGGGCCTGCTCGCCTACCTCCCGCCGCACAAGCTCGCCGCGCTGCGCGAGGCGACCGCGCAGAAGCAAGCTGGTTACGGCTGGGACGTCGACCCCGGCTGGGTGCAGGGGCTGCCGAGCGTGCTGGCCGGCTACCGCGCCGCGCTCGACCACCTGCTGCCCGCCGATGGCGCGATCATCATCCCCACCCCGGCGTACATGCCGTTCCTGTCGCTCGCGCGGCTCCACGGCCGGGAGGTCATCGAGGTGCCGATGCGGTGGGAGGGGGAGCGGCACGTCAACGACCTGGACGGCATTGCCCGGGCCTTCGATGCGGGCGGCCAGGTGCTCGTGCTGTGCAGCCCGCACAACCCCACCGGCCGCGTCTTCGACCGCCGCGAGCTCGAACAGGTCGCCCAGGTGGTCGAGGCCGCCGGCGGCACCGTCCTGGCCGATGAAATCTGGGCGCCGCTGACCCTGGATGGTCGGCGCTACCTGCCCTACGCCTCCCTCAGCGACGCGACGGCGCAGCACACCATCACGCTCACCGCCGCGTCCAAGGCGTTCAACATTCCCGGGCTGATGTGCGCGCAGATGATCCTCAGCAGCGCGGCGCATCGGCAGCGGTGGGAGGCTCTCGCGCCGGAGTTGAAGGAGCGGCCGTCGGCCCTGGGGATCGCCGGCACCATCGCCGCGTACCGCGACGGGCAGGAGTGGATCGACGGGATCGCGCGGTACCTGGAGCGCGGGCGCGACCTCACCATCGAGACGATCGAGCAGGGGCTGCCGCTCGCGCGCATCACCCACGCCGAAGGCACCTACGTGGCGTGGATCGACCTGAGCGCCTACGACCTGCCCGGCGGGCCCGCCCAGTTCCTGCGCGAAAAGGCGGGCGTGGCCTGCACCGACGGGCTCGCCTGCGGGGAGATCGGGGCAGGGTGCATCCGGCTGATCACCGCCATGCCGCACCCCGTGCTCCGCGAGGCGGTGGGGAGGATCGTCGCGGCGGTGCAGGGGCGGTGAGGGGGTCTGCAGTTTTCCGGTTGGCAGTCCTGCAATCGTCCGCTTAGGAGTCCTGCAAAGTTCCGGTTAGAGGGCCTGCATTCTTCCGGTTAGCGTTACGATGGTTGCGTGGATACCTACGCTGTACTGGGCAGACGCTACGAGCCGCGGATCATCGATCGGCAAGTCACTGAGCTGCTTCGGACTGCGGGCGCGGTGGTCATCGAAGGACCGAGAGCCTGCGGTAAGACCATGACGGGACTGCACCACGCCAAGTCCCTCGTGCAGCTGGACAGCCCAGGGGCCCAGTTCTTCATCGACAGCGATCCACAAGCTCTGCTCGCGGGAGAGGCGCCTCGCCTCCTGGATGAATGGCAGCTGGCACCCCAGCTGTGGAACATGGTGCGCCGTGCCGTGGATGCTGCATCGGCCCCGGGCCGGTTTATCCTCACCGGTTCCGCTGTTCCGGCAGACGACATCTCCCGCCACACCGGCGCCGGACGCTTCCTGCGACTGCGCGAACGCACCATGACCTGGTATGAGCGCGGCGCGAGCACCTCTGCTGTGCCCCTGGAAGGGCTGTTCGCCGGAGAGGCCATGGTGCCCGATCCCAGCACCCCCAGCCTGCAGAGCGTGGTGGACAACCTCAGCACTTCTGGGTTCCCTGCGATGACCGAGCTGACTCTCGAGCGCCAACAGACTCTCCTGCGCGGTTACCTCGAAGAAGTGGCAAGAGCGGACCTCCCGCGCCTTGGCAGGATTCGGCAAAAGCCCGCCGTGCTGAGCCAGCTGCTGCGGTCTATCGCCCGCATGACAGGTGCGGAACTGAGCTACTCGGCGCTTCTGGCGGACACGAGGGCCGTGGCTCCTGACATCCGGCTCGAGACCGTGTCCAGCTATGTCGAACTCCTCGGGCGACTGTTCATCGTCGAGCTAATCCCGCCGTTCGCCACCAAGCTCCGCTCACGGGCTCGCCTGCGCACTACCCCGAAGATCCACATGGCCGACCCGGCACTCGCGATCGCCGCGCTGGACGCGGACCCCGCCGATCTGACTGCTGATCCCGCGACCCTCGGGTTCCTCTTCGAGTCCGCTGTCATTCACGACCTCACCGTGATGGTCGAAGCAATGGGCGGGCGCCTGTCCCACTACCGCGACTCCAACGGGCATGAGATCGATGCCGTGCTGGAGCTCCCCGGTCGAGGCTGGGCAGCCGTAGAGATCAAGCTCGGCGGCAGGCGTGCTATTGAAGCCGCTGAGTCGTTGCGGCGAGCGGTCGCGCAGATCGATGCCCCGCAGCCGCCCGCGTTCATGGCTGTGATCACCGGAACCGGATTCACCGCACCTATCGGTGATGATGTCGTGACTTTCCCGCTCGGGGCGCTCTGTCCGTGAGCGACGGGCTGCCGTACCCGCTGGCGATCTCTCTCAGAACAGCGTCTCCACAGCCTCCCGCACGCGTCCGTTCTCATCGACGACGGGGATCAGCCGCCAGCGGTCGAACGCCGTGCACGGGTGCGAGATGCCCAGGCGCACCACATCGCCGACGCGTAGCTGCGGGCCGTCGGCTGTGTGCAGGAAGGCGTGCTGGTCGTTTAGCGCCGTGATCTCCCCGGCGAGAGCCTCCTCAGGCCCGCCGAGCGTGCGGGCGACCGCGCGGGGGATCGGCAGTCCGTCATCGAAGGGGACGTCGCGCCGGCCCGCATCCAGCAGCGTGAGCCCCGGCTCCGGGGCGGAGACGACACGCGCGAAGACGCTCATCGCCGGGCGGAGGCTCTCCTGTGCCGGGTCGGTGCGGCGCGGATCCAGGGGTGAGACGGAGCTGTAGAAGCCGTCGTCGTGCGTGATGTACGTGCCGCAGCGCAGGATCCGACGGTGGCCCGTGAGCGGCGCGAACGCCTCCGCCACCAGGTCCGGGTAGGCGCTGCCGCCCGCCGAAACCCAGGTGGAGCCGTCGATATCTGGGGCGATCAGCTCCGCCAGGCGCGCCAGATCTGCCAGGTAGCGCGTGATCCGGTCCAGCGACTCTGTGGTGAGGTCATGGGCGAGCGCGCCCTCGTAGCCGGCGGCGCCGCGCAGCGTCAGCACCGGTGAGACGGCAACGCGGTGGGCGAGGTCGCGTGCCTGCTCGACGCTGCGGGCACCGGTGCGTGCCCCGTCGGCCCCCAGCTCCGTGAGCACCCCGACCCGCGCCTCCGCCGGAAGATGATCCTCCAGCAGGTCGATCGTCTCCGGGCTGTCCGCCCAGACCACGAGCTCCTGCTCCGGGTGCGCGACCAGATGCGCGCCGAGCGCCCGCAGCTGCTGCGGGTCCGCGCACGTGTTCGCCAGCTGCACCACCGGCACCCCCGACGTGAGCGCCACTAGCGCCTGCCAGCCCGTCGCCGCCGTGATGCCCGACGCGCCCGCCCGCAACTGCCGCTCCCACAGCACCGGGGACATCGTCGTCTTCCCATGCGGCATCAGCTCCAGGCCGCGCTCATCGCACCAGCTCTGCATGAGGGCGATGTTGTGCGCGAGCGCCGGGCCATCCAGCACCAGCAGCGGCGTGGAGAACTCCGCGAGCTCGAGGTCCAGGTGGGCTGCGGGCAGGCCCGCGGCGGCGGGCGGGAAGGACTTGTCGGTGAGGGCGATCGTGCGCGGGGGAGCGATGGTCATGGTGGCGGGGCCTTGGGGGGGGGGGGGGTGGTGGCTGCCAGTATCGCGGTTATCCGCAACCGTGCGGTGGCTCACGGCCCCGTGCTGCCCTCTATCTGGAAGTCCCGCGACACCGCTGAGGCCCGAGACCCGCGCAGCGTGACGGTCCCAGAGCTGGATCCCTTCACCGACCGGCTGCTGGACCTGGTGATCGAGGAATACGGCCACCTCAGCGGCAGGCAGCTCAGCGCGATGACCCACCAGGAGCTGCCCTGGCGACAGGCCCGCGGAGGCCTTTCCGCCGGTGAACCCTCCAGCGCCCCCTCTGGATCCGAAGCTGATCACGCAGACGTTTTGCACCGAACATGTTCTGTGTGGAAGCAGCGCCTCCGAGCTCGCGGTGCTGGGGCTGCCCGCGGCTGAGGAGCCCGCGGCCGATGCGCCAATCGGGATCCCTTCCATTCCGGTGGATGACATGCCTGAGGATGAATGGGGCGGAGCGAACCTCGTGGAACCGCGGCCGTCTGCTGCGCGCTGACGCTCGCCGATGCACCAAGTACTTTGCATGAGCAGGGGCAAAGGCTTCTTGAAGGACTATCGCGAGGGGAAGCTGAGCGGCAGCGTGGCGGTCCACGCGCCCGCCGGGCTGCTGTCGTGGCTGCGTGCGCAGCGACGCGGCGTGCGGCCGGGGTCCCGGTAGCGGGGGAGGCCGGCGTTGGCATGCCGGGCGAGTGTTACTCCTTCTCGCCGCGCGGCGCGGTCGGTGTCCTCGTCCGTCCTGGGGGAGGCGGAGTGGCAAGGCGCGGGCATGCCGTGCACCGCGTGCGTCGCACCGGTGCTTGTTCAGACCCTCCGGTGGTGGGCTTCGGGGTCGATGGGGCCTTCGGTGTCGGGGGTGCGCTCGGGGATCCAGGGTTCTTCCTCGTCCTCATCCTCCTCGTCATCGGTGGTGCTGCCGTTGACGAGGCGGGACTCGAGCGACTTTGCGAACAGCTCGACGGGATCGGATTCGATCTCGATGCTGCCCTCGATGTCCTGCCATTCGCCGCCGTCGACGGAGAACTGTCCGGTGAAGGTGGTGGTGAGGGTGATGTCGTACCAGCCCTCAAACCGGTACTCGGAGGAGATGCGCTCCGACGGGAAGGGCTTGCCGGGATCGGTGGTGGTGATGGTGTTGCCGTCGCCTAGGTCCCAGTGGAACTCGACCGGGACGGCGCGGATCCGCACCGGGGTGCCGAGCAGCTCGGTCTCCAGCTCCTGGGTGTCGGCGTCGGTGTGCAGGACGTTGACCATGTTCACCGGCAGCCAGCCGCGCTCAGGGCCGGCGTGGGCGGCGGGGGCTTTGACGGGGAGTTCGGCGAAGTCCTCGGCTGTGATCACGATCTGTGCCGCGGGGCTGCCTGCCTCGGGGGCGCCTGGGCGGACGCAGTCCCAGCCCAGGTCCGTCACCGTGTTCTCTTTCCGGTTGATCTGCGTGCCGCGAACCGTGGAACCCTCCCGAGGAGCCCCACCGGCACGCTTGACTCCAGCAGTCAACGTGAAGACGTCATCCCCGCTAACTCGATAGTCCGTGGACGCCCCACTTCCCTCGTGGCAGCTGTTCGTCGGAGGCGCACACGAGATCCGATGCCCAGCCCCCGTCGCACACTCGATGTTGCCCGGGTCCTCGATCACGGACCAAGTGGTCACTATGTGTGACAACTGGGTTCTCGTCCTGACGTTACCGGTTGTGTCGGCGCCGATTTGGGACTGTCGGGTCTCTATGATATCGATTGATGCGGCAAAAGCTGGTGGCCTATTCTCGCTGTCTTGTGGAGATGTTTTAACACCATCTAAGGGGTCTGAGCCGTCGGCGATGGCGTGGGTTTGGGCCAGGAGGGCGGCTAGTAGAAGTGTCAAACTAAGAATGGCGGCACGGTACCAGCTGCGTAGTCTGTGGTGGGTGCGCATCGCCGATCACGCTCCCGCCTGGGTTTCGGTTATCTGAATTTCGTTTACGAGCCACGAGCCGTTGGACCATGTCATTCCGCCAAGGGAAGTGTACTTCTCCTCGGCGATATTGTGCACCTTGCCGTCAGGGGTTGCGATGGAGTGCTCGCCGACGATGTATATATACCCAACCTCAATCTCGTAATTTTCTGACTTGTAGTGCTCGGCACTCTCGGTCGTGATGGGTACCGGGCTCCAGTCGTAATCCTTGTCGATGCTGATCTCGACCTGGTCGATGAGGTCATCGCATCCACTGCAATCTTCGGAGTGAAGATTATTGAGCTTGCTGGTGGAGCCATCCTGATGACTCCAATACACCATCGCGATGTAGTAGCGGAATGCCTCCACTGCTCCGGAATGTGTGTGCTTATCCATCCCTGGGAAATCTTCTGGGTCGGGCGCCGGAATGTCGGGGGCCGCCCGAGTTTCTCCCTCGTCGCTGGCCCCGGCGTCGCCCCCGCCGTCGCTTGCGCCGCTCTCGTCGCCCCCGCCGTCACTGGTCTGGGGCTCGAAGCCGAGATCCGGGGGCGGGGTGGTCACCGGGCCTTTGCCGTCGTCGCAGGCGGCGAGGCCGAGGATAAGCACAGCGGATGCCGTGGCGGCGAAGAGGCGTCGGGTCATGAGGAGAGCTCCCTGTGTGTGTCCTGGAACACGGCCACGGTAGCGACCCTGCTCCACCGCGTCAGCCAACTCCCCAAAATTGTGGATAACTTTCCCAGGGAAGCCCCTCCGGGGTCGGCGTGCCGTTTGGCCCACGCCATGCCGCCACAGAAGGGGCGCGTCCAGTCGCGGTCGCCTGCTCACGCGACACCGAGGATCCTCGGCGCCTCCCCCGCGCCGCGCGCGAACAGCTCCGCCGCCGCAGCCTCCGGCATCGGCCCCAGCTGCCCGAACGCCTCCGCGCTGATCGGCCCCACCAGCAGCGCCCACGCGCTCACCGCCACGACCCACCCAGACGCGACAACGGCGGCCTCCCCACCCAGGGAGGCCGCCGCAGGTTCCGGCGCTCCGTGCGCCAGCTGCCGCCGTCGACGCAGGCGTCAGTTCTTTGTGTCGTCGCCGAACAGGCTCTTCGCCGCGCCCTTCACGGAATCGCGGGCGTCCTGCACCTTGCCGCGCGCATCGGCCTTGCCCTGATCGGTCTTGCCCTCGGCCTCGGTCTGCTTATCGCCGGTCAGCTTGCCCAGGCCCTCCTTGATCTTGCCGCCCATCTTGTCGCTCGTGTTCTCGAACTTCTCGTCGACGCTCATTGCGCCTCCTCACACTTGGGGATTGTGGCCGGGAGCATAGCCGGAACGCAGCTGCGGGAGCTGACCTATCGGTCCAGGCCGATGTGGCCAGTAGGATCAGCGCAGCTGTCCCGCGAGGAGGAGGTCACCGCACGCATGCCGCGCAGCCCCGTCACCCTCGCCGAAGTGGCCCGCGCTGCCGGAGTCTCTCCGGCCACCGCGAGCTTCGTCCTCTCCGGGCGCGGCGGCTCCCGCTCCGCCGGCTCCGCCGAGACCAAGAAGAAGGTCCGCGCCGCCGCCCAGGCCCTCGGCTACGTCCCCAACCGCCACGCCCAGGCCATGCGCACCGGCCGCGGCGGCGGCATCGTCCTCGCCCTCGGCGACGTCGAAGACCCCTGGGGCCTGCAGCTCGCCCACCAAGTCCGCGAGGACGCCCTCCCCCATGACCTCTCCACCCTTCTGCTCGCCGACGAACGCTGGTACCAGTACCTCCTGGGGGCCAGCGCCGACGCCGCCCTGGTCACCTCCATCGACTTCCTCCCCGACGGCCCCGACCAGGTGCGCCGCCTCGCCAGCTCCACCCAATCCGGGATCGTCGCCTTCAGCGTGCGCATGCAGCCCGACGGCTTCGACGTCATCGCCTCCAGCCCCTCGACCGCCATCGGCGAGGCCTACCGCCGCCTGCGCGCCCGCCACGACGTCGTCCACCTCCTCGCCCCCGAACTGCTCGACCGTCCCGGCGGCAGCCTCGCCCACCCCCGCACTACCGCCTTCCTCAACGCCGCCCGCGACGCCGACGACGGGCCCGTCGAAGACCTCGTCACCGTCGCCCCTGCGACAGGGCGCGGCACCTACCAGGTCAGCGTCGACTGGCTCGATGGCCCGCAGCGCCCCAGCGCCGTCGTCTGCTTCACCGCCTTCCAGGCCGTCTCCCTCCAGCTCGCTGCTGAGCGCGCCGGGCTGCGCGTCCCCGAGGACCTCGAGCTCATCTCCATCGGCGACGTCCCCGAAGCCTCCCAATACCTCGGTCCCATCAGCTACTACGGCGTGAAAGACGTGTTCGCCCGCATCTCCGCGGTGCTCATCGAGCGCGCCACCGACCGCACCGACCGCCCCGGCGAGCTCCACACCTTCGACTGGCAGTTCTTCCCCGGGGTGACCACCCGAGAGGAGACCTGACATGCAGCGCACCACCTGGACCGTGCCCGGCCTCGAGCTCACCGACCTCACCCTCGACGTCCCCCTGGACCACGACCGGCCAGGCGGCGAGCAGATCTCCGTGTTCGCCCGGATTGTCGCCGAACCGGGGGCCGACGACAAGCCGTACCTCGTCTACCTGCAGGGCGGGCCCGGCTCCGAAGCGCCGCGCGTAGGGTCGATCGGCGCCGTGCCATGGCTGGCACGGGCGCTGCGCGAGCACCGCGTGATCATGCTCGACCAGCGCGGCACCGGCCGCTCCACCCCCGTCGGCCCGCAGATCCTCGAGGGCCGCAGCGCCCGCGAGGCCGCTGAGTACCTCACGCACTTCAGGGCCGATGCGATCGCGCGCGACGCCGAGCTGCTGCGCGAGGCCCTCGGCGTGGAGAAGTGGTCGCTGCTGGGCCAGTCCTTCGGCGGCTTCACTACCCTGCGCTACCTGTCTGCGCACGGTGAAAGCGTGGAGAAGGCCCTGTTCACCGGCGGGATTCCCGCGCTCGGACAGCAGCTTGATGACGTGTATACGACGACGTGGCGCGGCATGATCGCCCGGTCCGAGCGGTACTGGGCGCGCTTCCCCGGCGACCGCGACCGTTTCCGTGCCCTCGCCGATCGGGCCGAGGCCGGGCAGCTGCGCCTGCCGGACGGGCAGCGCGTGGGCGTGGAACGGCTGCGCCGCCTGGGCCTCATGCTGGGCGGCACCGGTGGGGCGGAGCGCCTGCATCACCTGCTGGAGCTCGACCCCGAGGCCCCGGCCTTCGCGCATGACCTCGCCGCCGCCCTACCGTTCTCTGGCCGCAACCCCATCTACGCGGTGCTGCACGAATCCTGCTGGGCCGACGGTTTCGCCACCCGCTGGGCCGCCGACCGGACGAAGCCGCGCGAGGTCGCCGAGGACCCCACCCTCCTGGGCGGCGAGCATGTGCACCGCGACCTGTTCACCGAGGACCCGGAGCTGGCCGTCTGGGCGGAGGTCGCAGATGTGCTGGCCGAGCATGAGTGGCCGCGGCTGTATGACGAGGAGGCGCTGCGGGGGTGCGAGGTGCCCGGCGCCGCGGCCGTCTACTACGACGACGCCTACGTGCCGCGTGAGTTCTCCCTGGCCACCGCTGCGCTGCTGCCCCGGCTGACGCCGTGGATCACCAGCGAATACGAGCACAACGGGCTGCGGCACGGCGGCGCGCACGTGGTGGGGCATCTGCTGGACCTGGCCGCGGGGCGGCGGGAGGCCTGAGGCCGGGGCCGATTCCACGGAAGGGACTCTCCTGACCGGCCGCGTGCAATATGCAGGCGGCCGGTCATCTGCGTACCGTCCGTGGAAGTGCCCAGCGGGTAGTCCAGGGGCGGACGGCGGGGCCGGACGGGCCACGAATGGCGGGTGGCGGGGATAGCCGGACCGGAGCGGCTGCTGCAGGCGACCTCTCCTCCCCAATGCCCCGTCATCCACAGGCCGCCGCCACGAGCTGCGAGGATGGCCAGTGGCTGAGATCTTCTGGGCATGAATGACAGCAGCGCGACGAGGGACGAACGCAGCGCCCTGAAGAAGAAGCTCGGTGTGTATCACCGCCGCGACCTCGACGACCTGGGAGTGGGCAGGCCGGTCCGCGAGGCTGCTATCGCGAGGGGAACTCTCATCGCCCACGGGAACGGCTGGTACACCAGGCCGAGCACACCGGCTGAGGTGAGCGGCCCGCTCTCGCGAGGGCACCGTGCCACGTGCGTCACTGCTGCCGAGGTGTATGGGCTCTGGGTCCCGCGGACGGCGGAGGTGCATGAGGTTGCACGCCGTAATCGAGGGACAGCGCCGCCCCATGTGGTCCTTGCCCACCGTCCAGTTCTGCGCGCTTGGCCTGATCAGGAACCGATTCTGCCGCTGCTCGTGGCTGTCCATCACGCCATGCTCTGCCTGGATCCCGAAGCAACAACGGTGATGCTCGAGTCTGGGGTGGAGAGACGCTTGCTGCGCCCCCACCAGGTGCGGGATCTACTGGCTGCAGTGTCGATCAAGCGGCGGCGCGATATCGGCAGGATCAGCACTCTTGCTGGGTCGGGCACGGAGACTCGGGTCCGCAGATACCTCGAGAGGCGCGGAGTCCGGGTTCGCGAGCAGGTGCAGATCGAGGGCGTGGGTCGCGTGGACCTGCTGGTGGGGGAGCGACTCATCATCGAGTGCGACAGCGTTGCCCATCACGACTCTCCTGCCGCCTACTACGTGGACCGCCGTCGCGATGCCGATGCAGTGGAGCGCGGGTTTGTGGTACTGAGACTGACCTGGGAGATGGTCTGGCTGGATTGGGAGGCCACGCAGAGGCAGCTGCTCACGCTGATCCATGGCGAGGTTCACCGGGTGCGCCGTTCCTTGCGTCAGGGAGACGGGCGCCGCGTGATTGGACCGCGCGAGCGGATTCCACGAACGGGACTCTCCTGACCGGCCGCGTGCAATATGCAGGCGGCCGGTCGTGAGCGTCCCCTTCGTGGAAGTGCCTCGTGAGTAACGGTGGGGTTGGGAGGTTGAGGGGGGCCCAGCCCAGCCGGCCCTGCCAGCCCACCCAGCCTCACCCATCCACCGCTAGCCGGAACCCCTTGTTCCCGCTCGAGTCCTCGGCGGCGGTGGCGGAGCGGGCGGCAACGCGGTAGCGGTTGCAGTAGGAGTCGTGGCACAGGTAGGAGCCGCCGCGCATGACCCGCACGTCCCCATCCATGGACGGCGCCGTGCCCGTGGTCCACCGGTCCGAGCACCACTCCCACACATTGCCCGCCACCTCGTACAGCCCGAACCCATTGGGCGGGAAGGACCGCACCGGCGCGGTGGCCAGGTAGCCGTCCTCGAGGGTGTTGCGCACCGGGAAGGCGCCCTGCCAGATGTTGCAGCGGTGCTCGCCGCCGGGCGTGAGCTCATCACCCCAGGCGTATCGCCGCTGGTCCAGGCCCCCGCGGGCGGCCTTCTCCCATTCGGCCTCGCGTGGCAGACGCATCGAGCACCAGACGGCGAACGCTTCGGCATCCCGCAGCGACACATGCACCACGGGGTGCTCGGCCCGCTGCTGCACATCCGATCCGGGACCTTCGGGCCGATCCCACCGCGCCCCCTGCACGGCCCGCCACCAGGGCGTCCCCGGCGGCTTCGGGCTCGCGCGCCGCAGCTGCGCCCCCAGCAACGCCCCGAACACGAAAGACCACCCGAACTCCTCCGCCTCCGTGACATAGCCGGTCTCCTCGACGAAGGCAGCGAACTCGGCGTTGGTCACGCAGGTGGGGTCGATGCGGAAGGCTGGTACGTCCACGGTGCGCACCGGCCCCTCGCCGTCCAGCGGGTTCTGGTCGCGGTCCACGGTGCCCATGCGGAACTCCCCGGCCTCGATGAGCACGGCCTGCTCGGCGCGGGTCCGCACCGCGGCGGGATCGGCGGCGATCCCCACCGCCCCTGCTCCTGGGCGCTCGTGCTCCACGGCTTCAGCGCCAGCCCCAGAGTCAGCCCCAGGCGCAGCGTCAGTCTCAGCCCGAGCCCCAGCCCCGGCCTCACCGCGAGCCCCCGGCTCTGCCGCTCCCGGCCCGCCTCGCCCGTCCGGCACCCCGCGCCCCAGCTCATCTACCGCGGCCCGACCCGCCGCGCAGCACGGCCCGTGCCCGGTGCTCCCTGCCTCTGACTGCGTCATCGCCTGCTCCGTCCTGCGTCCCGATCCTTCACCGTAGCCCGCGGCGCCATCCGCTCTCACCTGCGCATCGTCACCGATTCGTTGTGATGTGGGGCACAGCGCTGCTACCGTGGCGCACCATGCGCCGCCCGGCGCTGCCCCCTGGCCGCCATGTGCCGGGTATCGCGACCGCGCCCCGCCCGATGCTCGGCGCCGTGCACGATCCGACGATGTCGACGGAGGTCTCCCTCGTGAACCACACCCCCGATGCTCCCGCCCGCCCCGGGCGCCGACACCTCCTGGCGGGCCTCGGTGCCCTGCCCGGCGCGGCGGTTCTCGGTGCCGGCGCCGCACACGCCGCCCCCGCCCCCGCGAAAGGCAAGGGCAAAGGCAAGGGGAAGGGCAAGGGCGGCAACCGGAAGGGCGATTTCCGCCTGGGCGTGGAGAACCTCCTAGATCCCGAGCGCCTCGAGGTGCTGCGCGGCAAGGCCGTCGGCCTCATCACCAACCCCACCGGCACCGACTCTGCCCTCCGCTCCACGATCGACATCCTCGTCGATGCCCAGGAGCAGGGCGGCTTCACCCTCACCGCCCTGTACGGTCCTGAGCATGGGGTGCGCGGCGCCGAGCCCGCCGGCGGCTACGTCGAGGACTACATCGACGCCACCACCGGGCTGCCCGTGCGCTCCCTGTACGGCAAGACCCAGAAGCCCACCCCGGAGATGCTCGCCGATATCGACGTGCTCGTCTTCGACATCCAGGACATCGGCGCCCGCTTCTACACGTACATCTGGACCCTGTACTACGCGATGCAGGCCGCGGGGGAGAACGGCAAGTCCTTCGTGGTGCTGGACCGCCCGAACCCCCTGGGCCCGGAGGCGGAGGGCTTCGTGCTCGAGCCGGAGCTCGCGAGCTTCGTGGGGCTGCGCGAGATCCCGCAGACCCACGGCCTGACCGTCGGCGAGCTCGCCCGTTACTTCGCCGGGGAGTTCCTCGAGGACGCTGCGCCGGAGCTGCACGTCGTGCCGATGACCGGCTACGACCCCGAGGATCCGCTGGCCGCGGAGCTGCCGTGGGTGCTGCCCTCCCCGAACATCCCCACCGCCGAGACTGCCGTGGTCTACGCCGGCACGGGCCTCATCGAGTCGCTGAACGTCTCTGAAGGCCGCGGCACCACCACCCCGTTCCTGTGGTTCGGCGCCCCGTTCATCGGCGAGGAGCAGATCGCGGCGATCATCGCGCGGCTGCGCGGCGCAGACCTGCCGGGCGTGCTGTATCGGCCGATGTTCGCCACCCCCACCGCCTCCAAACATGAGGGCGAATTCTGCGGCGGCGTACAGATCCACATCACCGACACCGCAGCGTATGAGCCCGTGCGCACCGGCATCCACGTCATCGCCGCACTGCTGTACGAGGTTGAGGAGGTGGACTGGCGCGAGGGCGAGAAGTGCCGCACCGAGGCCGATGTCTGCTGGATCGACCGGACCTCCGGCACCAAGCGCACCCGCGCCATGCTCGAGGACGGCGAGGACCCGGAGGCGATCGTCGCGGCGTGGCGCAAGGAGGCCCGACGCTTCACCGCCACCACCCAGCCCTACCGCCTCTACTGACCGACCTGATCGACCGCCTCTGCTGAGCTCGGCCGCGCACAGCCCCCGCCTGCCAAGCCCCGCCTCGGACCCAGCCCCGGCGACCGCTCTCCCCAGACAATCCGGAAGGACCCGATATGACTGCCCGTTCTCCCCACACTCTGACCCGCCGCGCCCCGGGGCGCGAGCGCGCTCGCGGGAGCGGCCGTGGCCGCCGTGCCCGCTACCGCCCACGCCAAGGGCCGCGCCCCCGGCCGCGAGGATGCCCGGATCGACGAGCTGCTGGCGGGAATGAGCCTTGAGCAGAAGATCGGCCAGCTGTTCGTGGCCGTCGGCTACGGCTCCCGCGCCGACCAGCCCCATAAGTCCAACACCGAGACCACGGGCGTGGACACGATCGCCGAGATCATCTCCACCCACCACGTGGGCGGGCTGATCTATTTCGCCTGGAGCGACAACCTCGAGAACCCCGAGCAGGTGGCGACGCTGTGCAACGACGCGCAGGACGCAGCGCTCACCTCCGGCGGGATTCCGCTCGTGATCAGCGCCGATGAGGAGCGCGGCGTGGTCTACCGCCTGCCTGCCCCCGCGACGCCGCTGCCCGGTCAGATGGCCCTCGGCGCGACCGGTTCGAAGGCCCACGCCCGCAAGGCCGGGCGGATCGTCGGCGAGGAAATGCGGGCGCTCGGCCTGCACCAGGCGTTCTCCCCGGTGGCCGATGTGAACGTCGAGGCGCAGAACCCGGTGATCGGCGTGCGCTCCTTCGGCGCGGACCCCGAGGCGGTGGCGCGCCTGGCCGCAGCGCAGATCAAGGGCCTGCAGGGCGCGGACTGTTCGGCGGCGGCCAAGCATTTCCCCGGCCACGGCGACACCGCGGTGGACTCCCACATCGGGCTGCCGGTCATCGAGCACACCCGCGAGGAGATCGACGAGCTGGACCTGCCGCCGTTCATCGCCGCGATCGACGAAGGCGTGGACGCCATCATGACCGCCCACATCGTGGTGCCGGCGCTCGACGACTCGGGCGTGCCCGCCACGCTCTCGCACCCGATCCTCACCGGGCTGCTGCGCGAGGAGCTCGGCTACGACGGCGTCATCGTCACCGATTCCCTGGCGATGGAGGGCGTGCGCACTCTGTTCGGTGACGAGCGGGTGCCGGTCGAGGCGATCCTCGCAGGCGCCGACCAGATGCTCATGCCGCCGGATCTCGCGCTCGCCATCGGCGGGGTGCGCGACGCGGTCGACGCCGGTGAGATCACCGAGGAGCGGCTGGATCAGTCGGTGCGCCGCATCCTGCGCCAGAAACTGCGGCGCGGCCTGTTCACGGACGACCTGCACGTGGATCCCGCTGCTGCGGAGTCGGCGCTCAGCACCCGGAAGTCACTGCGCACCGCCCGGAAGATCGCCGAAGACTCCGTCACGCTGCTGATCGACGAGGCACTGCCGCTGCCGTACGGAGCGAGTGTCCTGGTCACCGGTGAGGGCAGCGCCGAGAAGATCGACGTGGCCGTCGAGGCGCTGAACGACCTGGACTTCACCGCAACCGGGCTCGCAGAGGCGAACGCCAAGGACGCTGCCGCGGCCGCGCAGGACGTGGACGCGGTGCTCGTGTTCACCTCCTCCAGCGGTTTCGAGACTCCCGCGGAGCAGGTCGCCGTCGTGAAGGCCCTCGCCGCGACCGAGGCGACCGTGGTCCACGCCTCGCTGCGCAACCCCTACGACGTGGTGCACGTGGGCGAGGTGGGCGCCTCGATCGCCGGGTACGGCAACGCCGATGCGACCCTGCAGGCCATCGCCGGGGTGCTCGCCGGGGAGGTGACGGCCGGGGGCACGCTGCCGGTCGCGATCCCCGAGGCCGACGGCACCGGTGAGGCCTACCCCCTGGGCTTCGGCCTGGGCTGATCCACCGCGCGGCGGGGGCCGATGGCGCCCCTGCCGTCGCCGCACACCACAGAGCCGGCCGGCGCACCCCGCACCGGCCGGCTCTGCTCGTGCCTCATCGATGCCTGCCCGTCGGCTCCTGCCCCGTCGGCGCCGACCGCGTCGGCTCCTGCCCCGTCGGCCCCTACCCCGCCTATTCCGCGCAGCGGCGCCGCAGCGGGTCCTCGATCCGGTACTGCTCCACGTGGTACGGCCAGTCCGGGCCGGTGTGCCATTGTGAGCACACCAGGTGCAGCACATCCAGCGTGGAGCCGGGCACGATGTAGGGCCCGTACAGCTGGGCGACGACGTTGTGCCCCTCCTTGCCCCACTCCCCGCCGTGCAGCAGCACGATCGGCTCCGCCTCGGCGAGCTCCTCTGGGCTGTCAGCAGCGATGATGCATGCACGGTAGTTCCCGGCATCGAAGTACGTCAGCAGCCACTGGTCCTCCACGACCCGCAGCGTCATCTCGCCGATCGACCCCTCCAGCACGATCAACGGGTCGCTCGCATCACCCCAGGTCCCGTCGGCCTGGAGGGTTTCGTAGGCCGCGGGCTCGAGGATCGAATCCTGCGGCACGCGGGAGAGGATCAGGCCCTTGTCGCGCTGGAATCCGGTGGTCAGCAGGTACACGTGACCGTCGGTGGGGTGCGGGTACCAGGTGCACTGCTGCATGAACCCCTCGGCGTGGTCGCCGGGGAACATTTCGGCGGTGCGCGCCCACGTCTCCCCAGAGTCCTCGCTGGTCCAGATCTCGCTCATGGCGACGTTGCCGAGGCCGTGGTTGACCATCATCCACAGGTACATCGTCTCGCCGACGGTCAGCGGGTCGCCCGGCAGGATCGTGGAGACGGGGTTGTCATCGTGCTCGTAGTCCACGAGCTGCTCGGCGGTCTCGCCGCCAACGGCGCTGGTCCAGGTGATGCCCTCATCCAGGGGGACGTCCGGATCGGCGAAGAGGCCGACGGGGGAGCGCCAGAACCCGCCTCCCACCACGGCCGCCTCGAAGGTGTCGCCGAAGATGAACAGGATCCGCCCGTCGGGGGTGACGGCGGGGGCGCCGAGGTCGGTGGCTTCCATGCGGAAGCGCGTGGTGATCTCGGGGCCGGTGATCGGGCCCATGCGCTCCACGACCGGGCAGGCGCTGCGGTCCACCTCGCCCCAGGGGGACTGCTCGGCGGTGGCCTCAGGGTCTTCGGGGCCCGAGCCGCTGTCGCCGCCGGAACAGGCTGTGACCAGCGCGCCGGCGCCCGCCAGCACCGCCGATCCGCGTAGGAACTGGGAACGATCGATCACGGGGCCTCCTCGCAGCGTCATCGCGGTGCAGCATCGTGCATTCCAGCGTACGCATGGAAAAGCCCACGAGCAATCGTTTACCGGGGCGTGGGGTAGCCAACCCCGTCTCCGCCCGCTCAGGCCGTGCGGAACGGGTCCTCGGGCTCCTCGCCCCAGCTGGTCCCTTCGCCCCAGCCGGTCCCTTCGCCCCAGCCGGGCACGTCGCGGATCACGGGGATCTCGGAGGTCAGCAGCGCCCGACCTTCCCCGGCCATGCCGTACGGGTCGCGGACGACGGGGATCTCCGAGGTCATGAGCATGCCGGGCTCCTCGGTGCGCTCGAGCAGCTGCTCCTCGCGCACCACGGGGATTTCGGCGGTCAGCAGGGCAGTGCTGCCATCGGCCGCCCCGAACTCCTCCGCCATGTCGGTGAGGGCGGGAAGCTCCGCGGTGGTGAGCGGGATGGAGCCGGTCGTGGTCTCGCCATCGGGGGAGGCTGCGGCTTCCAGCTGGGCGAGGGCGGCCGCCTCGCGGGAGGCGAGGGCCGCGCGGCGCTGCCGGACACGCACGTAGTCGTGGGTGAACACGGCGCCGGCGGCGGTGCAGGCGGCCAGCACCACGCCGAGCACCACCCAGAAGGTGCGGGAGAGGTCCCCGGCGGCGATCAGGGCGCTGGCCGTGATGACGCCCAGCGCATTGGCGGTGCGCAGCATCGCGAACACCTCGGCCCGATGCTCGGGCGCCACCAGCTGATCCAGCACGAGCGAGTAGTAGGTGGACAGCGGCGCGAGCACCGCACCGCCCAGCACTGCGCCGACGATCGTGAGCGTCACCGAATCGCCGAAGCCTGCGAGGGCGAGCCCCACCCCGATCGTCACCAGCCACGCCAGGACGGTGCGTCGGCGCGGGATGCGATTGCGGATGCTCACCCACACCCCGCCGGTCACCGAGGCAGTGCAGATCGCGACCGGGAAGATCACGCCCCACGTCGGCTCCAGTCCGTAGGCGACGGCGAGGGAGACCGCACCGATCTCGATAGTGCCGATCGCGGCGGTGGTCGCCCCACCGGCCAGCAGCCACATGAGGATCGTGGGCGTCAGCTCCAGTCGGCCCGCCGCGGCCCGCGCATCCGGCGCCGGGGCCGTCGCCGTGGGCAGCGACGGCAGCAGCACCAGCGGCGAGCCGCCCAGCAGCACCATCGCCCACACCGCGAGCGCCGGGGAGATTCCGCCCAGGCCCGCGGCGATCACCGGGGAGGCCACGAACGCGACTTCGTTCAGCGTCGCGGCGATGCCGAGGGCGCGCGGCAGCTGCGCGGCGGAGACCAGGTGGTTCAAGGTGGCGCGCAGGTGCCCGTAGGCCGCGCCGGCGGAGAGCCCGGAGGCCGCGGCAGCGGCGAGCACGAGTGGGAAGGGCGCCCCGAGGGTGGCGAGCAGCGCCACCGCCACCAGACCCGCTGTTCGCAGGCCGATGAGGAACCGCAGGTAGGGCATGGGGGCGAAGCGCTGTCCCAGCCGCGCGAGCGGTACCGCGCCCACCACCTGGGCGATGGTCATCGCCAGCACCATGGCCGCACCGGAGCCCGGATCACCCGTCAGCGGCAGCGCGATCAGAGCGAAGGCGATCGGTGACGCGGACTGCGGGACGGCGAAGGCTGAATACGAGCCGAACCAGCGCAGCAGCGGGGTGGAGAGCGGGCGGGCGGACAAGGAGCCTCCTTCTGGGGTGACCAGTGCGAACATCGAAAAGCCGCGGCGCCAACCGCGGCTCTATGCGCAACATAGTGCCCACTCGACCGGTTGCGCAATATAGTGCCCATCACGTCGTGATCGGGGGTGGGCCAGTCCTCCGGCGAGTAGGCTTCACACTCCACCTGACCAGGAGGAATCCCATGGCTGAAGGCATGCGACCGGCGGTCGTCGCGCAGCTCGGGGAACGGATCCGCGCGCTGCGGCAGGACCAGGACCTGTCAGTGGCAGCACTCGCGGAGGCCAGCGAGGTGTCCCGTCGGATGCTCACCCAGATCGAACTGGGGCAGGCGAATCCGTCGGTCACCATCCTGGACCGGATCGCCGACGGGCTCGGCACCACCTTCGCGGCCCTCATGGGGGTGGGGCCGGACGCCCCGCCGGAGGGCGTGGAGGTGTGGTCCACCGACGACGGGTCCTGGGCGATCCTGCTCGACGCGGTCGAGACGCCCGATGGGACCGTGGTGGAGACCTGGAAGTACTGGCTGCTGGGCAACGATCAGGTCAGCGGCGGCACCGAGGACCCCTCACCGGCGATGATGCTGCACGTCATCGAGGGGGCGCTCGAGGTGACGACGCCGCGCGGCACGGAGACGATCGAGGTGGGCGGCTCCGGGCGCGTGCCCCGCAACGCCCCCTATCGTTTCCGTGCCGTGGACGAGCGCGGCGCCGGGTTCCTCGCCGCCTCGCTGATGCCGCGCCTCAGCGCAGCCCGCGCACGCGGAACTGCTGGGTCCAATACGGCCAGCCCGCCCCGGTGTTCCACTGGCTGACCAGCAGGTGCAGGTCCGAGAGGGTGGAGCCGGGCACGATGTAGCCGCCGTAGGGCTGGGCCATCAGGTTGTCACTCTCCCCGCCCCAGTGCGTGGAGTGGATCAGCTGGTGATGCTCGGCGGTAAAGAGGTTCGCGGTGGGCCCGTCGTGCAGGAGCACATCGATCGTGCCGTCCCCGGCGTTGAACCAGGACAGCACCCAGGTGCCGTCGATGATGCGCCAGCACATCTCCCCGAACCGGCCTTCGCGCACCGGGGTGGGCGGATTGCCCCAGGCCCACTTCCCGTCGCGGTAGCCCCACGGCTCGTAGGCACCCGGATCCATGATCGAGCCGCCGAACACGCGGTGCAGGATGATCGGCTTGTCCCGCTGGAACCCGGTGGATAGCACGTACACGTGGTCGTCGGCATGGTTGTAGGTCCACGTGACCTGCTGGAACATACCGCCCAGGTGGTCGCCGGGGAACATGTACGGGTTGTGCTGCCAGGTGGCGCCGGAATCCTTCGAGGTGAGGATCTTGGTGTGGGCGACGTTGCCGAAGCCGTGGTTCTCCATCACCCACAGGTACATCGTGTCGCCGAGGGTGATCACATCGCCGGGCAGCAGTGTGGTGACCGGGTCGCGCGGGTAGTCGACCAGCTGGTGGGCGTAGTCGCCGCCCACCGGGGCGGTCCAGGCGATCTTGTCCGCGAGCGGCCGGTTCTGGTCCGCGTATAGGGCGATGGGCGCCCGGTTCGGGCCCTCCACGCGCGGGGCGTCGAAGGTGTCACCGAAGACGGTGAGGATCCGCCCATCGGGCGCGATGGCGGGGACGCCGAGGTCCGTGGAGTGCGCGCCCCACATGTCCGTCAGGCCCGGGCCGGTGACCTCGCCCAGACGCTGGACCGACGGTGCGGCCTGCGCCGATGCGGACAGCGGGCCCGCCTGCAGCCCGGCGGCGCCCAGGCCGGTCGCGGCAGCGGTGAGGCCCGTGAGCTTCAGGAATGAGGCGCGGGACAGGGGAGCGGACTGCGGGGACATGCGGACCTCCTGCGGGTCGGGACGCTGATCCCTCCCAGTCCAGCCGCTCGCGCGCGAGCGCACCATCGGCCATCGGTGCGAAACCTCGGCGGGCAGATGGGTCGAAGGTGCTGGGGACTCACTCCCACCCCAGCGAAGACTCCCACCCCAGCGGAGAGCGCTGCGTTTTCGTGGGAATAGCAGTCGACTTCCCACGCAAACGCAGCGGTCTTGGGTGAGGGGAGCGGAGGGCGGGCCCGGGCAGGCCCGGGCGCCTGCGTCAGGCGAGCGACTCCATGGCCCGTCGGACCCCTTCGACGCGGTACTGCTGCACGTGGTAGGGCCAGCCCGCGCCGGTGTTCCACTGCGAGCACAGCAGGTGCAGGTCATCGAGCGTGGAGCCGGGCAGGATGTACGGGCCGTACAGCTGCGCGACGCGCTCATGGTCCTCCTGGCCCCAGCCGCAGCCCCACAGGATCGTCTCCGCGTAGGCGGGGGTGCGGATCTCCTCGGGGGAGTTAGCCAGCAGCATGTCCACGCGGTACAGGCCCGCGTTGAACCAGGTGAGCACCCACTTGTCCTCGACGATGCGCAGGCACATCTCGCCCACGTGCCCGCCGAGCACCGGGGTGGGGGCGTTGCCCCAGGCCCACTGCTGCTGCTCGCCCTCACCGGTGGCGCCGTAGGTCTCGTAGGCGTCCGGGTTCAGGATCGAGTCCTGCGGCACCCGCTGGAGGATCACTTCCTTGTCACGCTGGAACCCGGTGGTCAGCAGGTACACGTACCCGTCGGTGGGGTGGGCGAACCAGGTGCACTGCTGCGAGAACCCGTCGAGGTGATCTCCGGGGAACATCTCCGCGGTGCGCTCCCAGTGCTCGCCGGAGTCCTGGGAGGTCCAGATCTCGGTGTGGTCCACGTTGCCGAAGCCGTGGTTGACCATCACCCACACGTACATGGTCTCCCCGACGGTGAGGATGTCACCGGGCAGGATCGTGGAGACGGGGTTGCCGCTGTGGTCGTACTCGACGAGCTCCACCGCCTCCTCGCCGCCCACCGCGGAGGTCCATTCGAGGCCGTGCTTGAGCTTGCGATCGGGGTCCGCATACAGGCCGACGGGGGAGCGCCACCAGCCGCCGCCCACCGCGGCATCCTCCCAGGTATCGCCGAAGATCACGAGGATCCGCCCGTCCGGGGTGACGGCCGGTGCGCCGAGGTCCGTCGCCTCCATGCGGAAGCGGGTGGTGATGCCGGGGCCGGTGACGGTCTTGAGTCGCGTGATCTCCGGGCGACGGTAGCCGGGGTTCGGATCGACGCCGCGCCCGGTGCCGCGGCCGGGCTTGTCATCGGGGGTGCGGTCCGCGTGGGCGGGCCCGCCCGCGGCAAGAGCGGCGCCGAGCGTGCCGGCGCCGAGGGCGAGGGAGCCGCCGCGCAGGAACCCGGAGCGGGACAGCTCCGCCGGGGCAGGGCTCGAGGGCTGGGCAGAAGGTGTGGTCGAGCGCATGGAAGCCTCCATTGGCGTGTGGTGCGAGTCACGGTCTGCGGGGTGCAACTCTAGAGGCTCGGCGCATGGAGAGCAATCGTTTACGCATCCGTTTTACGTGCTATCTGCCCAGTCCAGGAGTGATGCGACTGGCGGCCTTCTCCCGTACTCTGGGGGACGCTGAGAAATCGATATGCTGGTCACGTCGTGGCCGCGGCGACGAGGAGCCCCCATGAGCATCCAGCTGGTCCCCGGCGAGAAGACCCGTCTGTTCGACTCCGCGCCTCCCGGCCAGAAGCCCTGGTACATCAACGACCACACACTGATCCAGGATGCCGAGGGGCGCTGGCATGTCTTCGGGATCTGGCATGCCGAGCCCGCGGATCCGCTGGATGAGACGATGTTCCTGCATGCCTCCACCGCGGACCTCCGGGATCCGTCGTGGACCGTGCATGACCCGGTGCTGCATGCCCGCACGGAGATCGGTGAGACCCACGTGTGGGCCCCGCACGTGATCCGCCACGACGGGCAGTATTGGATGTTCTACGCCGGAGGGACCGCGGACCACACCGCCTACCGCATGACCCTCGCGACCAGCGAGGACCTGTTCACCTGGACTCCGCGAGAGGAGCCGCTGTTCGCCGAGGGTTTCGATGCCCGCGACCCGATGGTGCTGCGGGTGGGGGAGCGCTGGCTCATGTACTACACCCGCACCGCCCGCAACGACGGCGGAGAGCATCAGGTCGCGGTGCGCGAGAGCACCGACCTCGTGACCTGGTCGGCGCCGCAGGTCGCCTTCGGCTCCGGGGTGGAGGGCACCTACGGCGGGCCGACGGAGTCCCCGTTCGTCATCACCGTCGACGGTGGTTACATCCTGTTCGTCTGCGAGTCCACCGAGTACGACCGCACCCTCGCCTACTTCTCCACCGACCCGCTGCGCTTCGAGCGCTCCGCCCTGATCGAGGTGGACCTCGATGAGCACTGCGCCGAGATCGTGCAGGACGGGGAATGTGCCTGGGTCACCGGCGGCGGCTGGGGCCGCGGCGGATTGACCATCCGGCCACTCGAGGTGCAGACAGGCCGCTGAGGCCCGCGCTTCGGCGTACGGTTCGGTTGCGATAGGGGGCGGATATGACGCACAAGATGACGCGACGACGGTGGATGACCACGATCTGCGCAGGGGGCGCAGCGCTCCTCGCGGCCTGCACGCGTGATGACGCCGAGGAGCGGATGGTGGACGTTGACCAGTCGCGCCCCTCGCCCACGGGTTCTGTCCTTGCGCTCCTCGTGGAGGATGGCGACACACTGCGCCCGGCCATCCAGGACGCAGAATCCGGCGACGAGCTGTGGCGCGATGACCTGCCGCATGTGGAGCGCTATCGCCCCGGCGTGCTCTGGGAGCAGGACGCCGATGTGCTGTGGATCCTCTCCACCGATCACGGCCATGCCAGCGTCCGCGAAGACAGTGCGGGCGCGTGGGTGAAGACGATGGGCTCGGAGGGGATGCCGGAGGATATCGCCGCGCTGGCCCGCTGAGAGAGCGAACCAGCGCGGCGGGATATCACTTCAGTCCGGCCATCTTGATGTTCGCGATGATCGACCGCTGGAAGATCAGGAAGATCAGAATGATCGGCATCGCGGCGCAGGCAGATCCCGCCATCAGCAGCCCCAGCTCGCTAGCGCGCTCGCCGCGGAACGTGGCGAGGTACTGCTGCACCTGGTAGAGCTCAGCGCTGGTGATCGTCATGACCGGCCACACGAAGCTGTTCCAGAAAGCCATGAAGCTCGTGATGCCCACGACCACGAACGGGGCCTTGGACAGGGGCAGGAAGATCCGCAGATAAACACCCCACTTCCCGCAGCCATCCACCACGGCGGCCTCCTCCAGGCTGGAGGGGATGTTCAGGTAGAACTGCCGCACGAAGAAGATGTGCCCCGCCCCTGCGAGGCCCGGAAGGATCAGCACCGCCATGGTGTCCAGCATCCGCAGGTTCGTCACGACGATGAAGCTTGTCAGCAGGATCGTCATGCCCGGGATGAACATCGTGGTCAGCACGATCGGCCACACGAATCGCTTCCCAGCGAACTCCAGCCGTGCGAACGCGTAGGCGGCCATCGAGTTCACCGTGATGGACCCGATGGTGAACAGCACCGCGCCACCGCCCGTGATCGCAAGGGTTCGCAGGAACGAGGTGTCAGAGAGGATCTGCGTGTAGTTCTGCCACTGCCAAACCTCAGGGAAGAACTGGAACGGGGTGGTGACCACCTCGGTTCGGATCTTGAACCCGGAGATGATCATCCAGGCCAGCGGGAACAGGGCCAGGAAGATGATGATCGCCGAGAACAGAGCCTTCACCAGAATGCGGGCAATACGCGTCGGCTGCAGCATCTGCTGTCGGCGCGCCTTGCGGCGCAGCTGGACAGCGGACAGCTGAGCATCGGTCGAAGTCGTCATCTCAGTCCACCAGCTTCTCGGAGTTGACGATGCGGAAGATCACGGAGGAGATCGACCCCAGCACCACGAACAGCAGCAGCGCTGCGGCGATGGAGTACCCCACGTACGCGTCCCCGCGGAAGTGGTTGAAGATGAAGAGGTTGGGGAGCTCGGTGGCGCGGTTGGGCCCGCCTCCGGTCATCACCAACGGCAGCTCGAACTGCTGGATGGCCCCGACGAATCCGGTCACTAGCAGGAACAGCAGCACGTTTTTCATCTGCGGAATCGTGATGTAGATGGTCTTCTGCCACCAGTTCGCCCCCTCGAGCTCCGCGGCCTCGTAGAGACTCTGAGGGATGTCCAGCATCGCAGCGATCATGATCAGCGTGGTGATGCCCATGCCCAGCCAGACGGCCGGCACGGCGATCGCACCGAGCGCCCATCGCGGATCCCCCAACCACGCCTGATTCGGGGCGCCGAAGATATTGATCAGCGCGTTGAGCAGACCGCCCGAGTAGTCGTAGATGATCACGAAGGTGATGGAGGCGATGACGCCGGAGATCACCGACGGGATATAGATGCTGACCTTGAGCACCTGCGACAGCTTCTGCGACACCGAGGTGGCGAGGGTCGCCACGAGGAAGGAGAGCACAAGCTGCAGCGGAACCGTCATGAGGACGAACTGCAGGCCACGAACCACCGCGGACCAGAACTGATCATCGGTGAGCACGTTGCGGAAGTTCTTGAACCCGACGAACTCGGATTCGGTGTAGAAGCTCCAGTCGAAGAAGCTCAGGTAGATCGCCTGGATCGCTGGCCAGATGACGAAAATGCTCAGCAGGATGAGAACCGGCGTGAGCATGATGTACGCCATCGAGGTGTCACGGCGCCGATTGGGGTGCACCCGACGTTTCGACGGGCCCTGCCCGGGGGTGACCCCGGGGACCCCGGCCGCGCCGGGGGCTCCGGTGCCACCTGCAGTGGATTGGGTGGCGTTGACGGTCATGAGACTTCTCAGCCCTCCATCTCGGCGCGCACCTCGGCGAGGCCCTCGCGGTCGATGACCTTCTGGATCTCCTTGTTGGCATCGGCGAGCGCCTCTTCGGGGGCCTTCTCACCGAGCATGCCGGCCTGGATCGCATCACCCATCGCCATGTTGACGTCCCACGGGTAGCGGGCCTCGGGGATGCAGTAAGGCACCACGTCATCGAAGACCACGTCGGACCAGTGGGCGTCCTCTGCCGCGGGATCAGAGTTGACGACCTCAGTGACCTCGTCACGGGCGGGCGCCTTGGTGAACTGGGTATCGATGAAGAAGGGCTTCAGCACCTCGGGGTCACCACCCAGGGCCCACTCGATGAACTTCGCCGTGGCCTCGGGCTCCTTGGCCTTCGCGTCCACGACCCACTTCATGTTGCCGATGGTGGAGACCTCTCGGGTCAGGTCGCCATCGGACTGCACCCACGGCGCCACGCCGGTGACCTCGACCATGTCCGGGTAGTCGGCCGCGATCTCGGACATACCCCAGGAGCCCTGGGACATCATCGCGACCTTGCCTTCGCCGAACGGCTGAGCGGAGTTGCCTGCGCCGAGCGCCTGGCGGGGGATCCAGCCGTTCTCCTGAAGGGTCTTGTAGAAGGTGATGAGCTCGGCGTACTTCGGGTCCTCCGCATCCGCGGTCGCCCAGTCATCGGAGATCGGAAGATGCCCGGCCACGTGCTGCTGGGCAGCCACCGTCGTCCATCCGAACGTTCCGGAGTCCACAGCGGTGTTCAGCGCGAACTGGCCGTTGCCCATGACGCTGGAGAGGGCCTCGCAGGCGTCGTACATCTCATCCCAGCTGGTGGGCGGAGTCTCCGGGTCAAGGCCCGCCTTCTCAAACAGATCCTTGTTCCAGTAGAGCGTCATCTGCGGCTCCACCAGAAGGGGGAATGCGTAGAACTTGCCCTGGTACTGGCAGACCTCGGCGGTGATGTCGGTGATCGAGTCCAGAACCTTCTGGTCGATGAGGCCGTCGAGCTCCATCAGGGTGCCGGTACGGGCGGCCGTGTCCAGACGGCCGGCCTGGACGTAGAGGTCAGGGGCGTTGCCGGCGGCCTGAGCTGCCTTGAGCTTCTGGTCCCAGGCATCCCCGGGGACCACCTGATAGTTGATGAAGACCTCATCCTGGGCGGCGTTGAAGTCCTCCACGATCTTCTCGTACCAGGCGTTCTCCGGGGTGGTGAACACGTTGCCCCAGAACTCCACCTTCGTACGACCCTCAGCTGCGGGGTCGTCCTTGGCCTGTCCGGGGGTGCCACTGCCGCAGGCGGCGAGGCTGGCGGCTCCTGCGGTGGCTGCGGCGGCGGAGAGGAAGGTCCTGCGCTTCATGGTGCTGCTCCTCGTCTTCGGGGATTGAGCCGGGTGTGATTCGCGCGGGTGACTCCGCGGGGAGATCACTCGGCAGTGAGTAATCGTTTCCTCGTACCGTAGTGATCCGTCAGTGCCGCTGTCAACGAAGACTGGGTCACGCGCCGATCACAACTTACCGTGCCTGGTGAGCTTGGGGTCGGGATGGTCGTCCCGCCCGCGGTTGACGCCATCGGCCCTCGCCTCTAGAGTCGCAGTAATCGTTTCCCGATCGTGGTGCCTTCACGCCACCAGATCACCGTCGATCCGCTCCAGGGAGAGTGACACCGTGACCCCTCCGGCCCCCGACCACCGCAGCCTCGCAGCCCTGCGCCCCGTGCTCACCCGCTCCATCTCCGCAGAGAACTTCGATGGCTCCCCGGGCGGTGGCGGCCGCGCCACCGAAGGCACCGGGCAGCGTGAATCCCGAGACCTGGGGCAGGGCTGGAAGGTCTCGCCCAGCGTCGACGTCAAGGCGGGGGAGACCTTCACCCTCGCGGACATCGACTCCGCGGGCGTGATCACGCACATCTGGATCACTACCCACACCGACCACTGGCGCCAGCTGGTGCTGCGCGCCTACTGGGACGGCAGCGAGGAGCCCGCCGTCGAGGTCCCTTACGGTGACTTCTTCTGCAACGGCTGGGGCGTGTTCGCGCAGGTGGACTCGCAGATGATCGCCGCGAACCCGCACGGCGGCTTCAACTCCTACTGGCCGATGCCCTTCCGTGAGGGCGCGAAGCTGACGCTCGAAAACACCTCTGATCAGGACGCTCGCGTCTACTTCCAGGTGACCTACGAGCTGGGCGGAGACCACTCCAACGACGCCTACTTCCACGCCCAGTGGCGGCGCTCCAACCCGCTCGATGAGGCCACCCCGCACGTCATCCTCGAGGGCGTTGAGGGACAGGGTCAGTACGTCGGCACCTACATCGCCTGGGGTGTGAACTCCAACGGCTGGTGGGGTGAGGGCGAGATCAAGTTCTACATGGACGACGACACCGACTTCGCGACCATCGTGGGCACCGGCACCGAGGACTACTTCGGCGGCGCCTGGAACTTCGACATCCCCGGTGAGGGCTACACCGCCTTCTCCACCCCGTACCTGGGCATGCCGCAGGTGATCCGGCCCGACGGGCTGTACATCGCCCAGCAGCGCTTCGGCCTGTACCGCTGGCACGTGGCGGACCCGATCCACTTCGCCAAGGGCCTGCCCAAGGTGGACATCCAGGCGCTGGGCTGGAAGAGCGCCGGGCGCTACCTTCCGCTGCGCGACGACATCGCCTCCACCGCCGTGTTCTACCTGGACCGCCCCGCCACCACGCGCCCCGCGGCCCCGGACTTCGACGGCATGGAGATTCACCTGGGCACCGGCCCCGGCCCCCACGTCCCGACCGGCCCCGCCCACGCCTGAGCCCCCAGATCTCAAGGAGCATCCCCATGACCAGCACGTACCAGATGCCAGCTCTGCGCGAAAAGACCCCTGCGCCGGAGAAGACCGTCTACCTCACCCCGTCGGGCGACTCCCGCGAGAGCGCGAATCTGCCCGCGTGGCCCTACCAGCAGGAGCTCGAGCGCCTGGTCACCGAGGTGATCGAAGCCGCCGGGTGGAGCGTCCAGCGCGCCTTCGAGCCCGACGCCGAGTTCGGCCACGGCTTCATCCGCTCCCAGCGCATGGGCATCGAGGTGTTCAAGAACATCCCCGCCGATGCCCCGCTGATCGTCGCCACCGCGAACTGGCAGTACTCCCACCACGTCCTCGCCGGCCTGCGCAGCCACCGCGGCCCCGTTCTCACGGTCGCGAACTTCGTGGGCGCCTGGCCGGGCCTGGTGGGTCTGCTGAATCTCAACGGCGGCCTGACGAAGATGGGCCGCGAGTACTCCTCGCTGTGGACCGTGGACGGCTCCGACGACTTCTTCCGCGATGGCATCGCCACGTGGCTGAACACCGGCACCCTCGAGCACGACGCCTCGCACGTGAAGCCCCTGCCTGCCCTGCCCGAAACCGCCGAAGTCCAGCTGGGCCGGGCGCTCGCCGACCAGCTCCTGGCGGACAAGGCGATCATCGGCATCTTCGATGAGGGCTGCATGGGCATGTACAACGCCATCATCGACGACGAGATGCTCAACGCCCTGGGCATCTACAAGGAGCGACTCTCCCAGTCCGCCCTGTGGGCCGAGATGCAGGAGGTCACCGACGAAGAGGCCGACGCGATCGGCACCTGGCTGACGGACGCCGGAATGACATTCAAGCTCGGCACCGATGAGGCCACGGAGCTCACCGAGACCCAGCTGCGCTGGCAGTACAAGATGTACATCGCCGCGCTGCGCATCAGCGACGACTTCGGACTGGACGCCGTCGGCATCCAGTACCAGCAGGGCATGAAGGACGTCGCCCCCGCCTCCGACCTCGTCGAGGGCCTGCTGAACAACGTCCAGCGCCCGCCCGTCACCAGCCGTGACGGCTCCCGCGTGCTGTGGGAGGGGGAGGCTCTGCCGAACTTCAATGAGGTCGACGAGGGTGTGGCCGTCGACGCCCTGGTCACCAACCGGCTGTGGACCGCGATGGGCATGGACCCCGCCACCACGCTGCACGACGTGCGCTGGGGCGAGGAGTACGACGGCCAGTACGTGTGGGTGTGGGAGATCTCCGGCTCCGTGCCGCCCAGCCACTTCGCCGATGGGTACAAGGGCGCCGAGGGTTGGCGCCAGGGTCCCGCGTTCTTCCCCGCCGGCGGCTCCACCATCAACGGCATCTCCAAGCCCGGCGAGATCGTGTGGTCCCGCGTGTACGTCCAGGACGAGGGCCTGCACGTGGACATGGGCCGCGGCACCGTCGTGGATCTCCCGGCAGAGGAGACGCAGCGCCGCAAGGACGCCACCAACCCCGAGTGGCCCATCGCCTCGGTGGTGCTCCACGGCGTGACCCGCGACCAGTTCATGGGCCGTCACAAGGCCAATCACGCTCAGCTCGTTTACGCTGACGACGCCGATGCCGCCGATCGCGCCCTCACCGCGAAGGCCGCGTTCTTCGACCGGCTCGGTGTCACCGTGCACCTGTGCGGAGACGTGTCCCTCGTGACTGACTGAGGAGCTGCGCATGGCGTCGTCGACACGACCCACGATCATGGACGTCGCCCGCGCCGCGGGCGTCTCCTCCGCGACGGTCTCCCGGGTCATCAACGGCGCCCCCACCGTGGACAAGCAGCTGCGGTCCAGGGTTGAGGAGGCAGTGGCCGCCACCGGCTACGTCCCCAACGCCCTGGGCCGCTCGCTGCGCCGCGGCGGCACCTCGCAGATCGCCGTCGTCGCGCCCGATGCCGCGAACCCCTACTTCACGCAGATCATCTCCGAGGTGGAGCGGATCGCCCGCGGCCAAGCCCATTCGGTGACCGTCGCCCACACCGAAGAGGACCTGCAGCTCGAACAGCAGTGCTTCGCACAGCTGGTGGGTCGGCAGGTCTCCGGGGTGCTGCTCGTCCCCGTCGACTCCGCACGCACCGATATCTCCGTGCTGACCAGCGCCGGGATCCCCGTCGTGCTGGTCGACCGCGACATCGAGGGGGCGGAGACGGATCTCGTGGCCACCGACAACCTCGACGCCGGTCGGCAGGCGGCCCGCCACCTGTACGAGCGCGGGTTCCGCAAACCCGCCGTGATCGCCGGCCCCGAATCGCTGCGCACCACCGAGGACCGTGCCCTCGGCTTCCTCAGTGCCTGGCAAGCAGCCGGTGGAGAGATCACCACCGATGCCGTGCACCGCGGTGACCTGCACGTGGAATCCGGGCGCAAGCTCGTCCAGGCCCTCGCGGGCGGAGAGACCGACTGCCTGTACGTCACCAACAACCGCATGTCCGCCGGGGCGTTCGAGGCGCTGCGCGGCCGGACCGATGCGCCCGCGCTGCTGGCCACCGACGATGACCTCTGGACGCGCCTGGTGACCCCGTCGGTGTCCGTCGTGGTCCAGCCCGTGCGCGCCACCTCCCGGGCGGCCGCACGAATGCTCGGCCAGCGCATGGCGAACCCGGAGGAGGAGCCCTCCACCACGCTGCTGCGCTCGAAGATCATCGAACGCGAATCCACCGCCCGCGGCACCGGCTCGGTGGGTGCCTGAGGCGCCAGCCCCGTCGGGCCTACGGCCCCTACCGGCCCCGTGGCGCCTCACCTAGGCTCGAGGCATGACCACCACGCAGCGTCGCATCGGCTCTCTCACCGTCTCCGCGATCGGCCTGGGGGTGATGCCCCTGTCCCAGGGCCGGGGGACGGTCGCCACGCGCGAGCAGTCCCGCGCCACGGTCCACGCCGCCCTCGACGCGGGCGTGACGCTCCTGGACACCGCGGACATCTACGCCCCCAGCTGGGACACCATGGGGCACAACGAGCAGATCGTGGCCGACGCTCTGGCCAGCTGGGACGGGGATCGCTCACAGGTAATCGTGGCCACCAAGGGCGGTATCACCCGCGGCGAGGGGGAGAGCTGGGGCCGTGACGGCTCCGCCGCCTACCTGCGCTCCGCGCTCGAGAAGTCCCTGGTGAACCTGCAGATGGAGCAGGTGGACCTCTACTACTGGCACCGCCCGGACCGCTCCATCCGCTACGCCGAGGGGGTGGAGGCGCTCGCGGCCCTGCAGCAGGAGGGGCTGATCCGCGAGATCGGCATCTCGAACGCGAACACGGAGGAAATCGACGTGGCGCTCGAGGTGCTGGGCGACGGGGGTCTCGCTGCGGTGCAGAACCAGTTCTCACCCACGTACTTCCACACCTCCCTGCCGGAGCTGCGCTACTGCGCCGAGCGGGGTATCGCCTTCGTGCCGTGGTCGCCGCTGGGTGGCACCGGCGGTGGCGCGGCCGGGATCGGCACGCGCTTCCCGCAGATCGCCCGCGTCGCCGCCGCGCATGATGTCTCCCCGCAGCAGGTGGTCCTCGCGTGGGAGCTGAGCCTCGGCGAGCACGTGATCCCGATCCCGGGGGCGAGCCGCCCGCAGACCATCCGCGACTCCGCCGCCGCGATGACGCTGCAGCTCACGGACGACGAGCTCGCCGAGCTGAATCAGATCATCGGCTGAGCGAGCGGCTGACGTCGGCCCAGCCGACGTCAGCACAGCCACCATCGGCCCTGCTCACCCCGGATCACGCCGGGACGGTGAGCGCGCAGTCCCGCGTGAACCCGGTGTCCAGATCTCGCAGGCGCACGCTGATCACCCCGGACGCATCCACCCGGTAGGTCTCCTCGATCTGCGGGCCTTCGGCGCGGCGCTCCACCGCGGTCGTGCGCAGCTGCGCCTCGTCCGCTCCCTGCAGCGCCGGGTCGAAGGGGAACAGCACCTCGGCGTGGGGGATAAGGTCACCCTGCGGGTCCTGCCCCTGCCCGGTGTGCTCCACGAACCGGAACCAGCCCAGGTTGTGGGCGGCTCGGTAGCGGCGCACCACCGCGACCTCGCCGCTCGGCGGCAACGGGGTGTCCTCGCCGAGCAGCGGATCCAGCACCATGCGTCGTCCCGCCTCCGCCTCACGGAACACGCCGAGGGAGCGCGAGAGTCGATCCTGCAGGTGCATGCCCGCCTCCGGGTCCGCGGCGATCGCCAGCCCGATCGCAGTGGAGGTCGAGGGGTAGGGGGAGCGGTGAACGCGCCGCCCGAACCGCTCACGCAGCATCCGCGGCACCAGCGGCAGCGCCGAGCTGCCACCCACCAGGTAGATCCCCGCGACGGCGGAGTCCGGGCCAAGCTGTCCCACCAGCTGCTCCATCGCCTGCAGTGAGCGCTCCACGAGCGGGGCGACCGCCTCCCGGACCGCGTCCACGGAGAGGATCACCCCGTTCTCCCCGCAGGCCTCGATGCCCGGGTCGATGAACAGCCGACGGGCCTGCGCGGTCAGGGACTCCTTGGCCTCCCGGCAGGCCTCCAGCAGGCGCGCCTGTTCGGCCGCGGACAGCTCCTCGGCGCGCGTCCCGGTGCGCTCCAGCACCAGGTCCGCGAGCGCCTGGTCGATGTCCTCGCCGCCCAGCCGGTTCACGCCCGCGCTGCCGAGCACCGTGTGCGTGGACCCGTCGGACTCCACGAGCGAGGCATCAAAGGTTCCGCCGCCCAGGTCGTAGACCGCCACCTGGGTGCGGCGGGAGTTCAGGGTGCCGCCGTGACGGTGGGTGTACTCGAAACCAGCGGCGGAGGGCTCGTTGAGCATCGCGAGCACCGTGAACCCGGCGCGCCGGAACGCCTCCAGGGTGAGCATCCGCTGCGTGGTGTGCGCATGGGCTGGGACTGACACCGCTGCTTCTCGGGCCTGCTCCGGCAGCTGCTCGCGCACATGCGCAAGGAAGGCGGTCAGCAGGTCCAGCAGCGGGAACTGCTGACCGCCGAGCGGCACCGTGGTGGCCGGGTGCGCATCCGGATCCCCGAGGATCCGCTTGATCGACCGCACATGCGGGGCGCCGCGACGGGCAGCCTCCACGGCCGCAAAGCCGTGGACGAGCTCGCCACCGTCGAGGGCGATCACGGTGGGGATGTGCTCCTGGGCATCCCCCGCTGCATCGGGGAAGGTCAGCACGGGATAGTTGCCGCGATCCGCGGCGGCGACGATGGTCCTGGTGGTGCCCAGGTCGATTCCGATGCGCATGGCCACCACGGTACCCGCGTGAGGTTCCTCGCCGCCCTCTCCGCAGTGATGGTCGGTGATCCGATTGGAGAGTACGGTGGATGGGTCCGTAAGAGGAGAGGAGTCGGCATGCCCACCGTGCATGCAGGGAGCGAGGCGGCCCACGTGGCCTGCTCGGTGTGATCGCGCGCGCCGCACGGCGCGCCATCGCTGATCGATCCCCTGACTCCTGCACGCCCTGAATCCGGGGCGTGTCTCCGAGAGGACCCCTCATGCATTCCCTGACCGAGAAGCAGATCCGTTCCAGCTTCGTCAACGCCTCCAAGGGCGACGCCCAGCGCGCCGTGCTGCCCGACCTCGCAGCCGTGGCGTGGGAGGACATCGACTACCTGGGCTGGCAGGATCCCCGTAAGCCGGAGCTGCACTACGTGGTGCTGGAGGTCGACGAGCAGGTCGTCGGCCTGTTGCTGCGCGGCACCGGACGCCCGCCGGTGCGCAGACAGCTGTGCGCCTGGTGCGAGGACGTGATCGACGGGGTGGGCGCCGCCTCGTTCGTCGCGCCCCTTGCGGGGACGGCGGGCCGACGGGGCAACACGAAGGGCACTGCAGTGTGCGCGGATTTCCGCTGCAATCGCAACGTGCGCCGCGCCCCCGCCGCGTGGGAGGTGCGCACGCAGGACCCGGAGCTGCTGGCTCACCAGCGTGAGCAGCGGATCGCCGGGCTGCAGGATCGCAGCGCCGCCTTCGCCCGGGCGATCATGGCGGGCTGAGCCCTCTCAGCCCAGCTCCACCACCGCGTCGGCTCGGCCTCGGGTCGCCGTGATCCGTCGAGCGTTCTTTTCATCGGGCCCAAGGGCCCAGGCTCGTGCAGCCGCGGGATCCTTTCCGAACTCGAGGTGCCGGGCGATGAGCCGCTCCTGCCGCAGCACCTCTGGCGCCTCCACGTACCAGCACTCATCCAGCAAGGCGCGGACCTGCGCGAAGGGACCCTCGTCAAGCAGCAGGTAGTTGCCCTCGGTGATCACGAGCGGCGTCTGGGGCGGGATCTCGATCGCCCCGGCGATGGGTTGCTCGAGGTCGCGCTCGAACATCGGCGCCCACACCGGCGGATCCGTCGGCCGCGAGACGCGCACGCGCTGCAGCAGCGCCGCGTACCCGGCGGCATCGAAGGTGTCCGGGGCGCCCTTGCGATCGGCGCGACCCAGGCGCGCGAGCGCCACATCGGCCAGGTGGAAGCCGTCCATCGGCACCACGACGCACTGCTCGCCGAGGGCTTCGCGCAGCGCGGAGGCGAGGGTGGTCTTCCCGGCGCCGGGCGCGCCGGTGAGCCCGAGGAGCCGACGCCCGCCCGCCCGCAGCGCCGCATCCAGCAGCACCCGCGCCGCATCGACCGCCTGCTCAGGAGTCATCGCCCGCACCCAGCGTCACCTTCCCTCAGCTGAAACGCGAAGAACCTGTCCTCAGTCGTCGTACACCGTGGAGCGATGACCGACGTCAAGCGCGATGATGATCAGCTCGCTGCGTCGGATGTCCATGATCACGCGATAGTCGCCAACGCGCAGGCGCCACATGCCCACGAGAGGTCCAGAGAGTGCCTTGCAGGCGCTCGCTGGGTCTTCGCGCTCAGCGAGACGATGCATCGCATCGGTGACGCGCCGAGCAACGGGCTTGTCGAGTTTCCGGAGCGCTTTCGCAGCGCGGGGCGCGTAGCGAACGGCCCAGCTCATGTGAAGAGCTCCGCCTCCAGCTCATCGCTGCTGATCGTCTCGATCTCCCCGCGTCTGATCGCCAAGGCCTCTTCCTGCAGCCGATATGCGTACTCGAGTTCGTCGAGGTGTTCCAGCAGGGCTTCGCGCACGTAGAAAGCAGCCGATCGCCCGGTTGCTGTGCTCAGGGCGTCGAGGCGCTGCTTGATCTCTGCATCAAGCCGGAAGCTCACAACGGCTGTAGACATGTATACAGCTTAGCTGTTCGATGCTGCACCCGCACCCAGCTGCACCTCCAGCACCTCGCCGCGCAGCGGCAGGTGGATCAGCACCCGCGCCACCTCATACCCCGCGGCGGCGAGAGCCTGGGCGTAGGTGTGCAGCTGCCCCAGGTACTGCTCGCGCACATGCTCCACGGGGTCCTCGCCCGGGTAGGACTTGTGGTCCACGAGCACCACGCGCCCATCGGGCAGGCGCAGCAGCGTGTCGATCCAGCCCTCCATCGCCTGCGCGTCCTCGTTCCACCAGGAGATCGGCTGTTCGGTGAGCTGCACGGCCCCCGGGAACTGCGCGGCCACGAACTCCGCCCACGCCTGCCCGGCGCGGCGCAGCACATCGGCCCCCACCGCACGCTCCACCAGCCAGCGTTGCACCAGGCGCTGCGCGGCCCGCTCCTGCTGCGCGGCGCTCATCACCGAAAGCGGCAGCGCGAGATACCCGTGGATCGCCTCGCCCACGCGCTCCCAGCGCTCCCCGCCACCGGTGACGAGCCGCTCTCCGATTCGCTGCGGCGCGCCGACGATGCCCAGTCCCTCCGCGGACTCCACCCCGGAGGCCCGGAACCGCGCGGCCAGACGCTGCGGCGAAGCCTCTGGGCGCACGGGGATGTCCGTTGCGGCCAGCGGCTCCGTCGGCTCCGGGAGGGCCGACGGGGACTGCACCGCCTCCTTTGCATCCACCACGATGCAGCGGCCCGGCAGCTCCCGGCCGCGCACCCGGATGCCGCCCTCACCCCAGGACACCAGGGCGGGCTCGGCCGGCGCGAGCTCCTCGAGCACGCTCGTCGGCCCGCCGACCGCGAGGATCTGGGAGTCGATCGCCCGCGTCAGAGCCACATACTGCAGCCGCGCATCCTCCGCCGCTGCTCGCGCGGTGCGCGTGCGCGTGAACTCCGCAGCCGCAAGAGCCTCCGTGACGTCGCTCGTGGTGGGCATCTTCGGCCAGAACAGCAGGCCGCGGCCGGCCAGAGGCGCCGTGACATCCACGGTCTTCGGCGAGGTGACCACCACGCCCCAGGTGCGGTCGCGCTCCCGGGTGGCGGCGGGCAGGTAGGTGACCACATGCGGCCACTCCAGGCCCTTCGCGCCGTGGATCGTCCCCACCCACACCGCATCGGCGAGGGCCGACAGATCCGGGCTGCCCTCCCAGTCCTCGAGGTCTGCGCGCAGCCCCGTGAGGGTCACCGGCGCCCCTGCGGCGCGGCGCTGCTCCGCGGTGGTCGCGGCGAGCGCCCGCAGCGCATCCAGGGAACGCCGACGGGAGGCCTGGCCGGACCAGGGTTTGATCCGCTGCGGCAGATCCAGCGCATCGATCAGCGCCTCGATCATCTCCCCGGGCGTGTATCCCACGCAGGCGCGGCGCACCGCCCGCAGGCCCTGGAGCGTCGGATCCTCCCACCAGCGGGTGAATACGGCCGACGGGTCCGGCGCGGCCATGAGCTCGTCGAACCACGTGTCGTGGGCGGCATGGTCCTCCAGCAGCACCACCAGCTGGGTGAGGGCGAGGGTGTCCGAGTCATCGAGCGCAGCAGCGAGCCCTGCTCGCACCAGCTGCACCTCCCGTGCGGCCGCGAGCTCGCGGGTGGCGCCAGCGGTGGGTACCCCGCGCTCCTGCAGCGCCGTGATCACCGCGTCCCGCTCGGCGTTCTTGCGCACCAGCACCGCGACTTCCCCGGGCCGCCAGGTGCCTGAGCGCAGACGCTCGGCGATCTGCTCGGCGATCACCGCCGCGTGCTTGGCCTGGGAGAGCGCGCCCTTGCGCTGCTGGGCGCCCTGCCACACCTCGAGCTGCCCGCCGGTGGCCTTCTCGGCGCGCTGGGCCGGGATGGCGAGCTCGATCTGCCCGCGGTCCATGCCGGCGCGTTCGAACACGTCGGTGAACACGGCGTTCGTGAACTCGACGAGCTGCTTGGTGGAGCGCCAGGAGTCCGTGAGGGTCTCCGCGGTGCCCTGCCCGAAGATGGTGCCGCCGCGTTCCAGCGCGGTGATGATCGCGGCCATCAGCGCGGGGTCCGCATCGCGGAAGCCGTAGATCGCCTGCTTGGGGTCACCCACCCAGATCCGGTCCTCGATCAGCTGCGAGAGCTCGAGGAACAGGGCGAGCTGCACGGGGGAGGTGTCCTGGAACTCATCGACCGCCAGCAGGTCGAACCGTCCACGCACGGACTCGCGCACCCGCGGCGAGGTCTGCAGCAGGTGCAGCGCCTGCACCTCCTGGTCGATGAAGTCGATCAGGCCCAGCTCCCGCTTGTGCTGCTCGTAGTCCTCCAGCGAGCTCGCCGCGGTGGTGAGCACCAGCGCGATGAGGTCATGCACATCGCGCTGCCACGCTCCGTCGGCCGGAAGATTCTCCCGGATCTCGAGGGACAGCGGCTCCAGCAGACGAGCGGTCACCGCGCCGTAGGAGCCGGCGGCGATCTTCGTCCACCCCGACCAAGGGGCCCGCTCGTGGCGGGCGAGGATCCGCCGCTGGCGGCGCAGTGTCTCAAGGTCGGTGGTGGTCTTGTTGACTGAGCGGGCGGGGACGGTCCCGGCCTCGAGCTCGGCCTGGATATCGGCGATGCGGGCATGGAGCTCATGCAGCCACCGGGCCCGCTGATCGGGCACCGGATCGGGCAGCGCTGCGGCGCGGCGGTACGCCTGCCAGGACTGCTCGGCCGCTGCCCGCAGGGCGTTGGCGTCCAGCAGGTTGGTGCGGGCGGCGTCGGCCACGTCCCGGACGCGCGCCTGCCAGGCCTGGCCACGGCCGTAGGGGGCGTCCTCATCGGCGTCATGTTCGGTGCGGGCCAGCAGATCCGCATGCGCCACCTGCGCCTGCGCGGCGGTGCGGGAGATCGCGGCCGCGAACGCGGCCTTCTGCGTGTCCGCATCCAGCACCGTCACCTCGGGGGAGATCCCCGCATCCAGCGCATACTCGGCCACCAGGCGCCCGGCCACGGAGTTCACCGTGCCGATGAGCGCAGAGTCGATGCCGCGCGCCGCCGCGACCTGCCCCTTATCCAGCAGGGTGGAGCGCACCCGCCCGGCGAGCTCCTGCGCGGCCTTCACGGTGAAGGTCGTGGCGATGATCCGCGAGGGGTCCAGGCCCTGCCCGATCCGCTCGGCGAGACGCTGGGTGAGGGTGTACGTCTTGCCGGACCCGGCGGAGGCGGTGATCAGCGTGAACGGCATCGGTCAGCTCCTGTCCCCGGCGAGCCCGCACAGCAGCGCGAGATCGCAGTAGTCGCAGCGCGCATCGACCACCAGCTCGCCGCGGCTCGCGGCGGCCTCCCGGGCGCGCTCGTAGGTGCGGGTGGCCTCGCGTCGCGGAGTGGAGAGGTCCTGCCCGGCATCGAGCAGAATCTGCCCGCTGCGCGCCCCGACGGCGCCGGCGCGAATCGCCTCGAGGGCCTGCTCCATCCCGGTGCGGCCCTTCTCCCACAGCTGTGTGAGGGGCAGCGGGGTGCGTCCGGCGGGGTCCAGCAGCGGGTTCGCGGAGACGAACTCACCTTGGGAGAGCAGGAAATAGCCGACGTCCGTGCCTGCCCCGTCTGCGCTGTCCGAACCCAGCGACCAGGCGTAGGAGGCCAGCTGCAGCGCCTCCCCGGTATCGAACAGATCCGGGTACTTCTTCGCGGCGTACGTCCACTTCAGGTCGATCACGACGGGTCGGCCGTCGGCGTCGTGAGCATCGACGTCCCGGAACCCGCGGAACGGCACGGTCGCCTCCCCGCCCGCCAGGTGCAGGGTGAGCGGGCGTTCGAATCCGGATTCCGCCGCGGTGATCGTGATGCCCGCCGCCGCGAGACGGTCGAAGAACTCGCGCAGGGAACGGACGGCGCGCTCACGCATCTCGGCGAGCTCCGCCTCCCGCCCGGGCAGCAGCAGCTCGGAGGCCAGGCGCGGCACCTGCGCGGTGAACTCCGCGCGGATCCGCTCGGTGCTTGGGGCACTGGCGGCCCCGGCGCGCACGAGCTCTTCGACGACGGCGTGGACGAGGGTGCCCACCATCTGGTTGCCGGTGGGGACGTTCGCGCCGGTGGCGGGGCGGATCCGCAGGCCATGGCGGTACACCCACTTCTGGCGGCAGCCCAGCAGCGTCTCCGCCTGGGAGTAGGAGAGGCTGCGGGGCAGCAGATGCGGCGCCGGGGCAGCGGTGCGCGTGAGGTCCGCCGGCCGCGGTGGGATCACGGTCCGGGGCGGGATGCTGAGCGGCCGCGCAGCACCGGCGAGGTGGAAGCTGCCGGGGCCGACGGTGTCCGCGGCCGGGCGGGTGCGTGCTTCCAGGACCTTCTCCACGGTGCCGCCGTCTGCGGTGCTCTCGGCTGCGAGGTGCGCGAGCAGGGGATGCGGGGCGGTGGGCTCTTCACATCGGTGCGCGGCCCGCACGGCGATGATCCGCCGCGCGCCGCGCAGGGCCCGCAGGCCGGCGTCGGTCTCGAGGGCCGCGAGCTGCGCCGGGGGCAGCAGATGCGCACCCAGCCGAGTCAGTGCCGCGGTCTCCTGCGGGTCCCACTGCACGGGGGCCGATGGGGCCGGTCGTTCAGCGCCCCACCACAGCACAGCCCCGCCGGTCGGCAGCAGCTGGGCGGGCCGGGCGCAGGACCGCCACGGCGCCCCCGCCTCGGGGCGGGCGAAGGGGGAGGGGGAGCGGCCCCCGGTGGCGCCGATGATCCGCGTGAGCTCCCGCGGCGCGAGAGGGCGCTGCGGCTGAAGACCCTCGAGCACCTCGCGCAGAACCTGCAGATGCGTCGCGGCGCGCAGCAGCTCCGGATCGCCCTGCCCGAGCCGGTGCAGCCGCGTCCCGAGCGGCTCCAGCACGGCGAGGAGCCGCGTCGGCGTCAGCTCTGTGGTCTCCAGCGGCGCGGTGACGGTGCGGTCGATCCACCGTGCCACCTCGCGGGCGCTCTCCGGCAGGTCGGGATCGGCTTCGAGGGTGGCGAGGGCCGCGCGCCAGGCCGGCCCGCCCACTCCGGGCTCCTGCTCAAGGGCCGCGAGCAGCTGCCGACGCACCCGCGCGGGCACGAGCCCCACATGCTGCCCGCCGTCCTCCGGGGCATCCAGCACCCGCAGGTCCAAAAATGCCGCGAGCTGCTGCACATCCACCGGCGCGACCGCGATGGAGAGGAACAGCCCGATGATCTGCCCGGCGGTGCGGTCGGCCGATGGGGCCGCGATGCCGAGCGCGGGCAGGTCCCGGCGGTGCAGCTCCTGATCCAGCAGCACCGTGCCCGTCGTCGCAAGGACCTGCAGGCCAGCGCCGTCAGCGCGGTCGTGCCCGGCGAGGAAGCGCGCGGCGGCCTCTGCGGCGGTCCACTCGTCCTCCGCCTCGATGAGGAGCAGCTCCGGCTGACCCGTCGGCCCCTCCACGATCCGTTCCACGCGCACCCCCGCCGCGGTGAGCTGCGCGAACAGTGCGGGCCACAGGCCCGGCAGGGCGGCGGGATCCTCATGGCAGCGGATCTGCTCGATCCCGAGCGGCCAGTCCGCCTCGCCCGCCAGCAGGTCCACGACCTCCCGCAGATCATCCGCGGGCCCGGGGGCGTGCTGCAGCTGCTCATCCAGGGCCGTGATCGCGGCGATCCGCGCCGGCAGCTGCGGGCCGGGCGTGAGCTGCGCACCGGCCTCGACGGCGGCGTCACGAGCCCGCAGCAGTGCGGCCGCGGTCGCCCACGGGTCCGCGGTGAAGGAGGCGCGGGACCAGGGGTCATCCGCGGCGGCCAGCGCAGTCATCGCGCGTGCGGTGCGCACCGCCGGGGCCAGCTGCGGGCGGGTCAGGCCCAGGCGGCCCTGCAGCAGCTGCAGCAGACCGCGCGGCCCCGTGCGCACACCCGCATCGGCCCACGCCGTGCCATCCAGGGACCAGCCGAACTCGATGTCCATAGCAGCACTCTAGGGGTGGGGTGAGACAGCGCTCATCGGCCGGTCCCCGATCACCGCGGTCACGATGCCGGTGATGAACTCCGCGAGCCGCGCCGCCGGGATGACGACGATCAGCGAAAGGACGAACAGCGAGCCGAGAGTGTTGGCCATCTCGGGCACATCTGCCGCGCGCAGCAGCGCCGAGAGCCCCCACAGCGACGCCGGCAGCGCCGTCGCGAGCGCCACGCTGACCAGCAGGATCACCGAGAGAGCCCGGGGGTGACGGGGGAGCGTCACCACAGCCAGCACGCCCACCGCCAGATCCAGCAGGAGCTGCAGGATCCCGAGCACCAGCACGATCAGCGCCAGTGCCGTGGAGGCGAACGCGAGAGTCTCGATCGTCCCGGGATCCACCGAGCTTTCGCCCTTCCCGGCGCCGAGGATGGAGAACAGTGCGACCACGCCGGTGCCGAGCGTGATGATGCCGAGCACCGTCGTGACCGCCGCGCACACCGCCCCGCCGATGCTCAGCCAGCCCAGCGTCCGCCTCATCGCGCGAACTCGCGCACCCACTCGGCCTCGGAGCGCAGGGGCCGGCCGGCCACCAGTTCGTCGCCGTCCACGAACCCCTCTTCGCGGCCCCGCAGATGCTCGATCAGCAGTGCCCGATGCTCCGCCAGCAGCTCCGGCTCGTGCTCGGCGAGGTCGTGCTCTTCATGCGGATCGGTCTCGAGGTCGAACAGCTGCTCATGGCCGTCCCCGGAGAACCACAGGTACTTGTACCGCTGGGAGCGGATCCACTGCATCGAATGCCGACCCAGTGAGCCGATCAGATGCTCGCCGTGCAGGTGCTCGCGCGTCTCGTGGCGCAGGTCGATGCCGTCGACCCCGTCGGGCACCGGCACTCCGGCTGTCCCCAGCAGGGTGGGCATGAGGTCGCGCAGCTCCGCGATGGTGTCCACCGCCCCCGGCTCACCCCAGCCCTCACGCCACTTGTGCGGCACATGCACCAGCAGGGGGATGCGGGCCGAGCCCTCGTAGCCCACGGACTTGCGGTACATGTCGTGGTCGCCCAGCATCTCGCCGTGGTCGGAGACGAACACGATGATCGTGTCCTGCTCGAGCCCCAGATCCGAGAGCTTCTCCCGCAGCCGGTTCAGCTGCAGGTCGATGAACTCGATCGAGCCGTAGTAGCCGGCTCGCACCTGCTGGTGCACCGACTCCTTGCGGGTGGCGAACTCCGCTTCGGGATCGTGATCGCGCCGATGCTCATCGAACCGCGACACCCACTCGCCCATAGCCCGACGGGGGCCGGGTCTGTCGCGGTACTTGTCCCACAGCCACCCCGGCGGGTCGAAGGGCGCATGCGGCCGATGGAACGACATGTACAGGAAGAACGGGCGGGTGGGGTCGCGCCGCTCCAGGAAGCGGAAGGACTCATCGGCCACCCAGCGGGTGGGGTGCAGCCGCTCCTCCCGCTCCCAGGGCCGGGCTGTCATCGCATTGCATCCCACCCCGGTGTCCTGATAGTCGGCGCGGGGATCTCCGGTCTCGCGCCGCAGAAAATCCACATAGTCGTCGATCGCGCCCGTCGGCCCCCCGGACAGCTGCCGGGAGACGTGCAGGAACCCGTCATGCAGCAGCACATCGTCGAAACCGCAGCGCGCCCGATCGGGAAACACGTGCATCTTGCCCACCGCGAAGGTCTGGTACCCGTGATCACGCAGCGTGGACTGCAGCGTCACCGGGTAGGCGTCCGGGAAGGAGATGCGCTCGCGGTAGCCGTAGCGGCCGTGCAGCTCAGGAGACTTGCCGGTGAACATCGCGACCCGCGCGGGCACGCACGTGGGCGTGGCCGAATAGGCGCGGTCGAAGCGGTACCCGCCCCGCGCGAGGCCGTCGAGGTTCGGAGTGTCGATGTGGTCGTTGCCCACCACGCCGAGGGCGTCGGCGCGCATCTGATCCACGCAGACCAGAATCACGTGGGGACGGTCGACCATCATGCTCTCCTCGGCTCAGCTCGGCTGAGTGCTGCTCAGCCCTGCGGGTTCGCGCTGCCCGGATGCGCCCACGGCGGGGTGCCCGAGCCGGGATAGTCCGGGGGCATCTGCTGCGCGGCCTCGCGGGCCTGCTGCTCCGCCTGACGGCGGGCACGCTCGGCACGCTCCCGCTCCTGTTCGCGTCGGCGCTGCTGGGCGGCGGCGCGCTGCTGATCCTGCTGCTCGGTGTCGTCGGCGTGCGCATCGGCGTCCTGCGCGGCCTGCGACTGCAGCATCGCGTTGCGGATCTCCTCACCCATCTGGCCCACGGACCCGGGGTTGGAGGGCAGGTACAGCACATTGGAGCGGCCCTGGCGGGAGATCGACTCCATGGTGTCGAAGTACTGCGTCATCAGCAGCAGCTGCTCGGCCGAATGCTCGATGCCGACCTTCTTGAGCATCTCGTACTGGTCGGCGATACCCATGGCGATGGCCTTGCGCTGCGCGGCCACACCCTCACCCTGCAGGCGCTTGGACTCCGCCTCCGCCTCGGCCTGGGTGACGCGCTTGATCTTGTCGGCCTCCGCGAGGGACTGGGCGGCTACCCGGTCGCGCTGCGCGGCGTTGATGGAGTTCATCGAATCGCGCACCCGCTGGTCCGGGGAGATGTCCTGAACCAGGGTGTTGATGATGTTGAAGCCGAACTTCTGCATCGACGCGGACAGGGTGTGCTCCACGGAGCGGGCGATATCGTCCTTGGACTCGAAGGCGGCATCGAGTTCAAGGGAGCTCAGCGCCGAACGGACGGTGTCGAACACGTAGGAGCGGATCTGCGCCTCGGGGTTGGACAGCTCGTAGTACGCGGCGACGACCTGGTCCTTCTGGATCTGGTACTGCACCGCCACCGGCACAGTCACGAACACGTTGTCCTTGGTCTTGGACTCGATGTTCACCTCGAGCTGCTGCACGCGCAGCGACACCGGGCGGGTGATGTTGTCGATGAACGGGGTCTTGAAGTTCAGGCCGGCGTGGGCGACGCGCTTGAACTTCCCAAACCGTTCGACGATCACCGCCTCCTGCGTGTGGACGGTGAACATCATCGAGGTGCGCAGCCCGCCGAACAGCAGAGCGGCGACGATGGCCAGGCCGACGAGCAGGACGATGGCGATGACAACGAAAGCGATGAAGCCTTCCACCGGGGCCCCCTTTCAGGTAGTAGGTTTCCGGCTCCCAGCCTACCGGCGCGACGAGCTGGTCACGCGAGGAACTCGTCAACCTCCGCGCGGGTGGGCGCCGATTCCGGGCCGCGGCGGGTCACGGCGATCGCCGCGGCGGCGTTGGCGCGGGTCGCAGCAGACTCCCAATCCGCCCCGAGGGCCCGCTCGGCGAGCATCACCCCGGTGTGGGTGTCCCCGGCGCCGTTGGTGTCCACAGCCCGCTGCGGGAACGCCGGGATGTGGGTGCCGCGGCCGTGGTGGAACACCAGGCAGCCCCGGGAGCCGTCGCGCACGATGATCACGCTGCGCGGGGCCATGCGGCGCCGCAGCGCCAGAGGGGTGTCCACCAGTGCGTCGATGCCGCTGACGGCCCGGGCTTCATGCGCGTTCGAGGTCCACACCGTGGTGCGGGACAGCACCCGATCCTGCAGTTCGCGGGGGAACTGCGCGAAAGCATCCCCCGGATCGAGCACCACCTCCACCCCGGGCGGGAGGGTGTCCAGGAACTGCAGCAGCGGCTCCCGGGTGGGCTCGAACAGGGTGTAGCCGGAGACGCACAGCAGGTCCCCGGGCTGCGGATCCAGCCGGGCGAAGGACTCAGCGGTCACGTCCCGCTCAGCGCCGTAGACGGTCAGGAACGTCCGCTCGGCCGTCGGTTCGAGCATGACCAGGCAATACCCGGTGTCGGCGCTGGTACGCGGAGTGTCGGCGATCAGCACGCCGTCACGCTCCAGAGCCGCGCGGATCAGATCGCCGTTGGGTCCCGTGCCGTGCGCACCGCCGTGCACCGCCGACGCACCGGTGCGGGCGGCGGAGATCAGGATCGTGGTGGCCCCACCGGCGTAGCGCTGCTCCGAGCGGGCGTTGGTGTTCCCGCCGCGCTCGGGCAGGGCATCGACCTCCACGATGATGTCGACCAGTGCCTGGGCGGTGTGCAGGACGCGGGGCATGCTGGGGAGTCTAGGGGCCGACGGGGCTAGAGCGCCGCCGCTGTCTCCACGGCTTCGCGGATAGCCCGCTCTGCATCGAGCTCCGCCGCGACGTGGGCACCGCCGACGACATGCACCCGCGGGCCGCGTCGGCCCCTGAGCTGGGCTGCCAGGGAGTTCTCACTCTCCTGCCCCGCGCACACCACCACCGTGTCCACGGCGATGACCTGCTCGGTGCCGCCTTCGAGAATGTGCAGACCCTCGCGGTCCACGCGCACATAGGTGACGCCGCGATGCTCGATGACGCCGGCGTGGCGCAGCTCGGCGCGGTGCACCCAGCCGGTGGTGCGGCCCAGGCCCGCGCCGATCTTCGTCTCCTTGCGCTGCAGCAGATGCACCTCGCGGTGCAGAAACTCCTCCGGCCGCTCACCCACCCCGCCGCGTTGGGAGGGGTCCACACCCCAGTGTTCCCGCCATGTCTTGACGTCCAGCGTGGTGCCGGTGAGGTATTCGGCAACGTCCACGCCGATGCCGCCCGCGCCGATGATCGCCACGCGCTCCCCGGCCTCGGCGCGGCCCTCGAGGAGGTCCGCGTAGCTGATCACCGGCGGGGCATCCGGGGTGCGCGGCAGGTCGATCTGCCGCGGCCGCACGCCGGTCGCGACGATGACGTCGTGGAAGCCCGCAAGATCCGCGGGCTCGGGCTGGGTCTCCAGGCGCATCCCGACCCCGGCGGCGATCAGCCGCATCCGCCAGGAGTCGATCGCACGGGCGTAGTCCTCCTTGCCGGGGATGCGGGCGGCGAGCCGCAGCTGCCCGCCGATCTCGTCGGTCGCCTCGAACAGGGTGACGCTGTGGCCGCGCTCCGCGCAGGCGAGCGCCGCTTCGATCCCGGCGGGGCCCGCGCCGATGACGGCGACCTTGCGGGCCCGGCGCGGCGGGACCGGGGTGAGCACGAGCTCGGTCTCACGGGCGGCGCGGGGGTTCACCAGGCAGGAGGCACGCTTGCCGTCGAAGACCTTGTCCAGGCACGCCTGGTTGCAGGCGATGCAGGGAATGATCTGCGCCGGCGTCCCGGCGGCGAGCTTGCGCGGCAGGTGCGGGTCGGCGAGCAGCGGCCGCGCCATGGAGACCAGATCCGCCTGCCCGTCGGCGATGACCTGCTCGGCGACTTCGGGGGAGTGCAGCCGGTTCGAGGCGATGACCGGCGCATCCACCACCTCGCGCAGCGCCGCAGTCTCGGCGAGGAACGCGCCCTGCGGCACGGAGGTCACGATCGTGGGGATCCGTGCCTCATGCCAGCCGATACCGGTGGAGAGCACATCCACGCCCTGCTCGACGAGACCGCGGGCGAGGGCATGGACTTCTCCGGTGCTCTGGCCGCCCGGCACGAGGTCCAGCAGGGAGATCCGCCAGGAGAGCAGGGCGCTCGGGCCGATGGCCTCCCGGACCGCGGCAGCGACCTCGAGGGGAAAGGCGCGCCTGCCCTCGGCGTCCCGGCCCCAACGGTCGCGCCGACGGTTCGTCGCCGGAGCGAGAAACTGGTTGATGAGGTAGCCCTCGGAGCCCATGATCTCCACACCGTCATACCCGGCCTCGACCGCGGCGCGGGCAGCGGCGGCGAACTGGCCGATGGTGCGGTGGATGCCGCGGCGGGTCAGGCGTCGGGAGCGGAAGGGGGAGAGCGGAGAGCGCCCGCCCGACGGGGAGGCCGCGAGCGGATGGAAGGCGTAGCGCCCGGCGTGCAGCAGCTGCAGCAGAATCCGCCCGCCCGGCTCGTGGACCGCATCAGTGATCTGCCGGTGGGCGCCGAGGGTGCGCGTGGTGACCTGGCCGCCGCGCGGGGTGAGGCGACCGGTGCGATTGGGTGAATAGCCGCCGGTGACGATGAGGCCCGCCCCGCCGCGGGCGCGCTCGCCGAGGAACGCGGCGAGCTTGTCGGCATCGCGCGGGTCATCCTCGAGCCCCACGTGCATCGACCCCATGACGATCCGGTTGCGGACCGTGAAGGGGCCCAGATCCAGGGGGCTCAGCAGATGCGGGGTCGACGCCGACATGGTGTGATTCTTGCAGCTCCGTGGCCGCTGGAAGGCCCCCGCATGTCCCGGGCGACGGATGCCCTGGTGCGGGTGCTGCGCCAGCTTCTCGCAGCCGACGTGGAGGAGGTGCGTCTGTCAGGCGGGTCCCCTGGTCAAGCCCCTTCGTCGTCTTCGGCCGGGTCGAGCCGCTGAGCGCGCTGCCGGATGATCCGCGGCGTCGGCGAGCGGCCTAACGCCCCGTGCGGGCTGGACCAGGTCAGTGAGCTTCCGGCTGGCGACGAGAAGGGCTCGACCCGCATCCGTCCGGTCTCTTTGCGCAGGTTGCACGCTGCGCACAGCCCTTGGCCGTTGTCCAGGCTGGTCGGTCCGCCCTCCCGTACTGGGGTGACGTGGTCGATGTGGCGGATGCGGGCGCCGCACCACGGGGTGCGGCAGGTGGCATCCCGCCAGCGGATCATGCGAGCGAGCCCCGTGGGGAACGCACGGGCGGTCGATTCCATGGCGATGAGCTCGCCGCTGCGCGGAGCGGTATAGAGCCGCCGAAAAAACGCGGTGAGGGTGCCGTCGGGGTCGAGATCGTCTTCATCCTCAATCAGGTCGTCGGCGCTCAGGTGCCCGGGCGGGTGACCTTCCAGCGTGTCCACGACGATGTGGGCGGGCAGCGTCCCGTAGCCCTCGATGCGCGCGCATTCGGTGCCGTCGGCGCGGGCCAGCAGGGCCCGGTCGGTGATGACGATGCCCACGTCCAGACCGGGCCGGGGCCGACGAAGCGCGCCCGCGTCCTCGCGATCTGCGCCTGCGTCCTTGTGATCCGCGCCGGCCAGCACAGACTCCACCAGCAGGTCTGCCTCGAGGGCGCCGTGGGAGGTCTGCGACCCCGCGGCCCGCCGCGACCGCGCCCCGGCATCCAGCGCGTTCATGACCGCCACGCCGTCGATCGCTCGCAGCACAGCGCTCAGGCGCGCCATGCCGTCAGCGAGCGGCGTCAGCGTCACGTGCCGCCCACGGGCGGCCTGCTCAGCGCGTTCCCGGGACCGCTCCGGTTCAATCTGCTGGACAAGAGCCCGCACCCCGGAGCCGAGCCGTCGGCACCCTGCCCCATCCAGCACCTCCGGCTCTGCGGCGAGCAGATCATCGATCTGCGCACAGGTGGCCGGATCCGCGCCATCTAGGGCACGCATCACCGTCGTGACCTGCTGGTCGGTGACGGCACCGCGCCACAGCTTCTCGAGCAGCTCCGGCATGTGGGCGGCGAGCCGACGCGCCCCGGCGAGAGAACGGGAGGAGGCGGCCGGGGAGACACGGCGGGCCAGAGCGATCTCATGCGGGGCTCCGGCGCCCTGCTCGCCCTCCGGGGCTTCGCGGCTCCGGTCGGCCTCCCGGATCCGGTCCGCAGCCCGCACTTGCCACAGGCTGTCCAGCGCTCCGAGGGAGGAGCGCAGCTGGTCGATGCCCGCGAGCACCGCGAGCGCCTCCTCCGCGGTGCCGGGTGCGGTGTCCGGCAGGGCGTCACGCACCGAGTGCGTAGCGGTGAAGGCAGAGAGCACTGCGGTCAGCAGCGCCGCGAGCAGTGACCGCGCCTCCGGCGACGCCTCGAGCGTCACGAGCTCCGCGGCCACGTGGCGCAAGGGGTCGGGATCGGGTGCTCCGCCCGGCGGCGTCGAGGCGTCCCGAGCAGGCCTGTGCGCACTGCGCTTCTGCTCGTCCTCATCTCGGCCCTCGGGGGCCCGATCGCTCAAGTCCATACGGCGAGCGTAGGAAGCAGAATCAGCAGCGACCAGCGCCATCATTCGATTGTGGATACCGGGGCGTTGTGGAGGAGAGGTCGCCCTCGCGCCCTCGCGCCCTCACCCCCGCCGCGTCAGCACCCCACGCCGCGGCGCGATGACGAGTGCGCCCAGCAGCGACCCGCCGATCATCACCGTGAGCCCCACCGCGAGCGCCACGGGCAGCAGCGTCGGATGCAGGAACGGCCCGAACTCCTGTGAAGCCCGTAGCGCCGCAAGCAGCCCCACGGAGACGGCCGCACCCAGCACGAGCCCCGTCGGCACCCCCACCAGCAGCACGATCCCCGCCTGCGCGAGGCCGTAGCGCCGCACCTGCCCCGGCCGCGCCCCGATCGCCTGCATGGTCCCCAGGTCCGTCTCCGCATCCTTCCGCCCCAGGGCGAGCGCGAGCAGCGTGGCGAGCACCGCCAGGCACGTCAGCCCCCACAGCAGCGGACGCGCCGGGGAGGGACCCAGCCCCCATGCCGCGAAGCCCAGCGCATCAGGCGTCGGCTCCACGAGCGGCCACGCGAGCGTCGTGACCTCCCGGGCCTGATCACCCCAGGCTTGCGCCGCCGCGAGGTCCAGCTCCTGTTCGGGCACCACGATCTCTCCGACGTACCGGCTGGGCAGCTCCAGCTCCTGCGCCATCTGCGGGGTCATCGTGATCGACGGCTCCGCGCCGCGCAGGAAATGCCCCGGCACAGTGGCCAGCGGTGTGAAACCTGCGGCGTCGTCCGCGGAGGCCCTGAGCTCCACGGTGCCGTCGCTGTGCAGGCGCGTCGCATCGTTGATCACGACAGCCCCGGCGGCGAGCGCATCGGCCGCTTCCTCGGCACCGGGCAGCCCGGTCAGCCGCATCGTCTCCGGTTCCATGATCGTCACCTCGTTCCCGACCCAGGTGGGAAAGCCCAGCCCCGGTGACCAGGCTCGGTCCCAGCGCACACACTCGATGGGGGCCGACGGGTCCAGTGCCGAGCGGACCGACACCCCTTCCTCGGGCCCGCACTGCTGACGCGGAGCGGCCTCGAGCAGCGGGCCGTCTTTCGAGATGCTCCACAGCTCGCCGTGGGCCGCGACCGGCATCTCCGCGAGGACCGCGTGGATCACGGCCTGGTCCACCTCGTCACTGATCGGGGTCTCGATCCCCATCCCGGCCCGGCCGGGCGCGACCATCGCGGTGGCCTGATCATCCGCATTGGACTGGGTGGAGCCCACCATGATGCTGAGCGCCGTCAGCGCCGCGGTGCAGGCCAGCACCGCCGCGACGGCCGGGACGGTGCGGGCGCGGTGCCGCCCCGCATCGCGCGCCGCGAGCCGCAGCATCGTCGGCAGCGGCAGTCGCCCGAGCATGGTGCCCTCGCGGCGGGTGCGGGGCCGACGGGACAGGCGCCGACGGTCCGCGAGCGCATCCACCGGGTCCAGCCGCGCGACCGCCCGCGCGGCCGGCAGCGCGCAGAGCAGCGCCACCAGCACGGCCAGCAGCAGCGCCGCGGCAGCTGCGAGCAGCGGGAAGGGGCGAGCGAGGATTGCGGCGACCACCGCCGCGCCGCCCACCCCGAGCAGCCCGCCGGCCGCCCCCATCACCACGGCCTGCAGCATGAACACCGCTCCCGCCCGGCGCGGCCTGGCGCCGGAGGCGACCATCACGCCGAGCTCACGGCGCATCCGCGTCGCCCCCACGACGAACGCGGGGGTGACCAGCACGGCGAGCAGGGCGGTGATGCCCACGGCGGTCGTGCCCAGCAGCACCGCCATGATCGCGAGGCGCTCGAGATCCACCGGCACCGGGTAGAGCTCCGCGCGAGGCGGATAGTTCTCGAGCACGTCCCGGGAGATGACGAACACGCCGTCGCTGTTCAGCGTCTTCGTCTGCGACCAGGTGATGGGCTGCTCGCCGGTGACCAGGAAATGCCGGTCCACGCCCTTCTGATCTGCCGCGATCATCGGCGCGATCCACTCCGGCAGCGCCCAGGCCTGCGCCTGGTCGCCGGGGATCACCTGGTCCACGCGGTAGCCGCGCTGCGAGTTCTCGACCGCGCCGGACAGTCGCCCGTCGGTGGACATCCACCCGGTGTCCGGTGGCGCGATGAGCTGCAGGACCTCCCCCTCGCCCACCCCGGTCGCTTCCGCGGCGGCCTGGGTGAGCACGAGCCCGTCTGCCCCCGTCGGCGCGGTGCCGATGAGCAGCTCCAGGGTCTGCGCATCCGCCTCCCGCAGGGTCACGGTCGTCAGCTGTCGAGCCTCGAGGGACCCCACCACCTGTGCGGCCTCCGCCGGGCGGGTCTCGCCGGCGGGAAGATCCAGGGCTGTGGTCGCGATGAGCTCGGGGGAGACCCACCATTCGTGCAGCGTGCTGCCGGACGGCAGGGTGCGGGCGAGCTCTTCCGGCGCGGACGGGCGTGCGGAGGGGTCGCGGGGAACCGGCGGCAGCTGCTCAGGCAGCTGCTGCACGGGACCGCCCACGGTCGAGGCGGTGACGTCTGCGCGCGCCCCGTCCGGCAGGGCATCCAGGGCCTCTTGCCGCGGCGTGACCTGCGGGGTGAGGCTGCTGAGCAGGACAAGGACGGCGAGGATCGGCAGTGCGATCGTGGCGAGCATCAGCCCGGTGCGCACCCAATGGCGCCGTGCATCGCGCACGGCGAGCCGCAGCAGCGGCCTCATCCCGCCCATGGCATCTCCTGTGCGGCGGCGATACCCGAGATCCGGCCGTCGCGCAGCTGGATGGTGCGATCCGCCCAGGCGGCGAGCCGTGCCTCATGCGTGACCAGCACGATGCTGGTCCCGGCGTCGGCCTTCTCCCGCAGCAGGGCGACGATCTCCCGGGATGTGGCGGAGTCCAGCGCGCCGGTGGGCTCATCGGCCAGCAGCAGGCAGCGCTCGCCGATCAGGGCGCGGGCGATCGCCACCCGCTGCGCCTGTCCGCCGGAGATCTCCTCCGGACCGCGACGCGCGAGGTCGGCGATGCCCACGGACTCGAGCGCCGCCTGCGCCTCCTCGGCAGCGCGACGTGGTGAGATGCCCGCGAGCTCGCGCGGCAGCGCCACGTTCTCGGCCACGCTCAGTGCCGGCAGCAGGTTCAGGTCCTGGAACACGTACCCGATCTCATCGCGACGCAGGTCCGCGAGGGCCGCAGGGGAGAGGGCGCCCAGCGTGGTGCCGTGCACCAGCACCTCCCCGGATGTCGGTGTGGCGAGACCACCGGCGAGGTGCAGCAGCGTGGATTTCCCGGAACCGGAGGCGCCCATGATCGCCACGAACTCCCCGGGCCCGACGGTGAGGGACACCCCGTCCAGCGCTCGCACCTGCTGTTCGCCGGTGCCGTGGATCTTCACGGCCTCGTGCAGCTCGAGTGCCGGCGTGCTCATCGTCGGGCTCCCGAGCGCTGCTCAGCGGACGTCTCAGCGGGCCGGACGCTGGATGCGGGCCGACGGGCCGCGGCGCGCTCGAGCATCACCTCGATGTCATCCAGCCACCGCAGCTCCGCCTCGAGGGTGACGAGGTGATGATCGAGCACCAGCGCGGCGGGCAGGTCCGCGGGATCCACCTGCCGACGCACCCGGGTGGCCTCGTGGAGGGCGGAGAGGGTGGCGTCGCGCTGGGTCTGCACCAGCGCCGTGACGTCCACGCCCGGCACGGCGACGGCGACCGCGAACTTCATGACCAGCTCCTGCCGATCCGGCTGGGTGCGCTCCACGGCACTCATCCACCACAGGGAGAGCTCCTCACGCCCCGCCTCGGTGAGGTGCCACAGTCCAGCGGTCGCATCAGGGGCCGACGGTTCAGTGCGCACGATCCGGCCGTCCCGCTCGAGGCGCGAGAGGGTGGATGAGGCCTGCCCGATGTTCAGGGGTTTCACCTGCCCGGTGGCGTCGTCGAAGGCGCGCCGCAGCTGGTAGGTGGTGGCCGGCCCGACGCTCAGCAGGGCGAGCAGGGCGTGATGTAGGGCCATGGATGACCTCCGGGGTTACGCGGTAATCATTAGGGAGTAATCATGCGGTCCAGTGCCCGGACTGTCAACCTGGCCGGCCTCGGCCTGCACACACACCGACACACACGGCACGATGGCCGCATGGCAGCACGCGAACCCATCGGCCGATCCACCCAGAACCCCTTCACCCCCGGTTTCGGCCTCACCCCCGTGATCCTCGCCGGGCGCGAGATCGCGATCGAGGAGTTCACCGCCGCGCTGCGCGGCGAGGTCCCCGAGGCCCGCTCGATCCTCATCTCCGGGGCGCGCGGCGCCGGGAAGACCGTGCTGCTCGCCGAATTCCGTGAGCTCGCCCTCGAAGCGGGCTGGACCGACCTGCGCCTGCACACCTCCTCAACCTCCCTCGCCGAGGAGCTGCGCCGCCAGGCCGTCAGTGCCCTGCGCGAGCTCGACCCGGAGGCCGAGACCTCGCAGCTGACCAGCGCCCGCATCGCCTCGGTTGCCGCTGAGCGGGACATCCGCCGCCGCTACGACGGCGAAGGCGAGGACCTCACCACTGTGCTGGACCGCCTGGCCCGCCTGGCCGATGAGGACGGGGCGGGCCTGCTCATCACCCTCGATGAGCTGCAGTCCGCGAACCGCGACCAGCTGCACGCCCTGACCCAGCATGTCCAGGACCTCATCGGCTCCGGGCATGCCGTCGCGTTCCTCGCCGCCGGGATCCGCCCGGGCGTGGATGCGCTGCTGGACCACGAGCGCACCACCTTCCTGCGGCGCGCCCACCGCATCGAGGTGGGCAGTGTGGATGTGGGCACCGCCGCGGAGGCTATCCGCCTCACCGTCGCCGACACCGCGAAGTCGATCACCCCCGAGGCCGCGGTGCTCGCCGGGGAGATCTCCTGCGGCTACCCGTACCTCATCCAGCTCATCGGATCCAAGGCCTGGCAGAACAGCGGCGACGCCGACGTGATCGAGATCGAAGATGTGCGCGGCGCCCGCCCCGCCACCATCGCCGCGATGATCAAGAACGTCCACGGTCCGGCGCTACGCGGGCTGAGCCCCCGCAAACGCGAATACCTGCACGCGATGCTCGAGGATGAGGGCCCATCGGCCGTGGGGGACATCGCCCGCCGCATGGGCATCGACCCGCGCAACCAGTCCACCTACCGCGAGCGCCTCATCGAGGAGGAGCTGATCCGCCCCGCCGGCCGCGGTTTCGTGCAGTACGCCCTGCCGTACCTCGCCGAAGCACTGCAGCACCAGGAGAGCGAAGGGGCCGACGTCGAGCCCGACCGGGGCCTCACCCGGTCCCGGCGGGCTCGACGTCGCTGAGTCTCACCCCGTCTCACACCCGCGCGAGCGCGACCGCGACGTCATCCTCCCCGCCCGCAGCAGAGGCGAGGTCCAGGAGCTGATCCGCGAGCTCCTGCGGGTCCGACGGCCCTTCTGTGAGCAGCTCTGCGAGGTCTGCCGCGGAGACAGGCACATGCAGGCCGTCCGTCGCCAACACCAGCAGATCGCCCGGTTCGAGCCGGCGTTGCAGTAGGTCCGGGGCCGACGGAGCCCCGGCCACGAGAGCTCGGTTGAGCACTCGCGCATCGGGATGGGTCGCGGCCTCCTCGGGGGAGAGCCGGCCGGCCTCAACCAGGGAGCGCACATGCGTGTGATCGTGGGTGAGCGACGCGATGCGCCCGCCCCGGACCAGGATCACCCGGGAGTCCCCGATATGGGACACCTCGAGACGGTCACCGTCGAGCAGAGCGAGGGTCAAGGTGGTGCCCGCCGGGCTGCTGTGCGGGATGAGATCCTCGGCCGCCCGCCAGGCCTCCTCGAGGTTCCGACCCCGGTCGAGAGCGCCAGCGATGGCGGCGAGCACGTGCTGCGCCAGGTCTCCGGCGCCGCGGAACCCGTCGGCCACACCGAGCAGAGTGCGCCCGCCGGGCAGTAGCCGGACCAGCGCGGCGTCCTGCTGTACTCCGCGGTTGCCCTGGCGCAGTGCCTGGGCGGTGCGGACAGTGGTGGATGATGCGGTCACAATGTCCTCCTCGGACGTCTCCCCGAGATCGCGGACGAGAGCATGCACCGATTCGGCGCGTGAAAGGAGGTCCGCCTCCTCCTGCCTCCACCAGGAGCGCAGCTCCGCAGCGGCGGCCGACGGGTGGAGGTCGCACAGCACGCGGATCCGGGAAAGGCCCATCCCCACGCCGCGCAGCGCCGCGATCAGCCGCGCCCGCGCCACCTGCTCGTCGCCGTAGTAGCGGTACCCCGTGAACGCGTCCACACGCTGCGGCACCAGCAGCTCCGACTCGTCATACAGGCGCAGCGCCTTCGGGCTGAGCCCGCTGCGCGCGGCCAGCTCTCCGATGCTCAGCTCAGCACGGTCCACGACGTCCTCCGTCCCTCTCGCCCGGGCTCCCGGGCGCCGGGTCGATCCCGGCACCGACCACGCTCGGGATTGTCCCAGGGGGAAGGTCAAGCACCCGCACAAAACCCGTGGCGCTCCCCGCCGCCGACGTGATTCACTGCCGGCATGCACGTGACGATCCGTCCCCTGGACCCCAGCTCCGACCTCGAGCTCGAGCAGATCAACGCCCTCGACGAGGCCTGCGACGAGGACGCCTTCGGCGGGCGCGAGGTGCTCACCGTCGATCAGCGGCGCGCGCGGCTGAGCCCCTCGGAGTACTTCCGGGCCCGGCGCTTCGTGGCGGTCGCGGAGACGATCGAGGGCGGGCAGAGCATCGTCGGCATCGCGTCGGTGGAGGTGCCGCTCAAGGAGAATCTCGAGGACGTGTACGTGGGGCTCGGCGTGCATCCCGCGTTCCGCGGCCACGGCATCGGGACCGCGCTGCTCGAGCAGGCGGTGATCCCGGCGGTGCGGGAATCCGGGCGCACCCGGGTGGGCAGCTTCGGTGAGATCCCGGCCGACGGGGACGCCGACGACCCCGCACTGCCCGCGAACCGACTCGCCGCCCGCCTCGGCATCGAGCGCAAGAACATCGCGATCTGCCGCACCCTCGCCCTGCCGCTCGCCGACGATCTGCTGGACCGTCTCGAGTGCAGCGCCCGCGAGAAGCAGGGCGAATACCGCATCGAGGTCTGGGACGACGAGGTCCCCGAAGAGCACCTTGCGGCCTACGGGGTGCTGCTGCGTCAGCTCGATCTCGACGACCCCGATGAGGACTTCGAGTTCGAGGCGGCGGACTACACCCCCGAGCGGATCCGCGACCAGGAGCGGCGTCGACGCGAGCGCGGCACTCGCGAGATCATCGCGGTGGCGATCGCCCCGGACGGCACCATGGTCGGCAACAGCGTCATCGACGTCCAGACCACGCCCGGCACGACCATCGGCTGGCAGGAGAACACCCTGGTCATGCCCGATCATCGCGGGCACCGCCTGGGGCTCGCCCTCAAGGTCGCGGTGCATCGCGAGCTCGCCCGCACCGCCCCGGACCTGCAGGCGCTCGCCACCTGGAACTCCCACGTGAACCCATGGATGATCGCGATCAACGAGCAGCTGGGCTACGAGATCGCGCACCGGGAGATCGCGTACCAGGGCGCCGTGGCCCACGACACCATGGAGACATGAGCGAGAACCCCTACGCTGGCAAGCCGCTGAATCTGCCGGACCACCACGACCCCGACTGGTGGATCAAGCAGCGCATCGCCTCCGGCGAGATCGACGTCGAAGGCCTGCTGCCCGTGGTGGTGCTGCTGCGCCGCGAGCATGAGCGTCGCGCCGAGACCCTGATCGAGCTGCGCGATGAGCGGTCCGTGCGGGAGTACGCCGCGGACTACACCCGTCGGGTCCACGAGGACCGGCGCGAGCACCCGTTCCAGAGCCTCATCGCACCGGCGTGGGATGAGCAGGACGCGGTCGACCAGTGGCGTGCTCTGCGCGCTGCCCGGGTCGCCGAGTCCGCGCCCCACGGTCCGCAGCCGGGGCCGACGGATGAGAGCGCGCCGCCCGCGCCCCGTCGGCGCTGGTGGCCCTGGCGGCGCCGACGCCTCTGATACAGGACGTGCCGTGGGCTGCCCGGAGCGCCAGCGCCGCTGAGGAAGCGTCGACCGGTAGTTTTATCGACACGTATCACGACAGGGACTTGGGGGAACAGGTGCGGACGACTGGCCGGAGGATCGCCCTGCAGCGCCGCCGTCAGGCGCGCCGCCGTGCCCTCCTCGCCAGCGGATCCGCCGTGCTGCTGGTCGCCGCTGGCATCGTGCTGGGCACCACCACCAGCCTCAGCGATCAGGATCAGCAGCCGCCCGCAGCGATCTCGGCCGCTGGCCGGAACACCGAGAACCTCGCCGACACCGACGAATCCGGGGCCCCGGAGCCGACCTCGCGAGAGACCCGCATGGTGCCGCTCGCACGCATCACCGGTGACATCAGCCCGAAATCCGTGGTGGCCAGCTCCGATGGCATCGTCATGGCCAACAACAGCTAGCCCCGCTCGGCTACCGCATCACCGGCGCGAAGGACCAGATCCTGGCCGCGAACTCCTGATCACGCCTGCGCCGCAAGCCTCGCGGCCACGACGGTCGCAAGCACCCGCACCTCGCGCAGCCGCGCCGCGGCCTCCCGCGCCGCCGCATCGTCCATCAGCCCATCGGCTCCCGTCGGCACCGGGTCGAAGGGCCAGTCCTCCAGCAGCACCACATCCCCGAGCCCGCCGGCGCTGAGGCTCTGCACCCCGTCCGTCGAGGCGGCGAGCGCCTCGCCCGGCTGCAGCTGCTGGGCCGGGTACCAGCCAGGCCGCGTATCGGCGCTGCGGTGCACCGCCGCCGCCATCGCCAGCCACGGATCCAGCGGCACCACTGGTGCATCGGAGCCCATCACCACCGGCGCCCCGGCGCTCAGCAGATCCCGCAGCCGGTAGGCCTGCTCGCCGCGGCCCGGCCAGATCTCCTCGGTCACATCCCGGTCATCGAGCAGATGCGCCGGCTGCACCGAGGCCGTCACCCCGAGCGCCGCCATCCGCGCTACATCCTCATCGGTCAGCATCTGCGCATGCTCGATCCGCGCGGTGATCCCCACCGCCTCCACCGCATCGAGCACCACCTGCGCGGCCGCATCCCCGATCGCATGCACCGCCGCCGTGAGCCCGAGCTGCTTCGCCCGCTGCAGCGCCTCGCGCAGATGCGGCGGCGGCACCGACAGCACCCCGCGCCCCTGCCAGCGGTGCCCATCGGAGTACGGCTCGCGCGTGTACGCCGAATGGGAGCCCAGCGCCCCATCGGCGATCACCTTCAGCGGACCCATCGTCACCAGACCCGCCGCATCCAGCACGGTGCCCGTCGGGCCGGGCGCGGACTCGATGTGATCGGGGTACACCGCGGTGCGCACCCGCATCCGCGTCTCGCGCCGCGGCCACTGCTCGAACGGCACCCCCCACTCCATGTCCACCAGGCCCACCACCCCGCGGGCGAGCGCCTGCTCCTGCAGCATCGCCATTCCCACCTGCACGTCCTCCGCCACGCCCGGCAGCTCCGGCAGGCGCGAGGTGACCGCGAACCACTCGTCCTCCGCGAGGATGCCGCGTCGCGGTGGCAGCGCCAGCGCTGCGAGCGCCGCACTGTTCAGCCACGCATGATGCGCATCCCCGCCGATCAGCACCGTCGGGACCGCACCGGTCGCCGCATCCAGCAGCGCCACCGTGGGCTCTGCCCCCAGATCCAGCAGCCGATGCCCGAAGCCCACAAGCGCCCGTCCGTCAGCCTCCCCGCGGGCCGCGAGCTCCGTGCGCACCTGGTCCAGCAGCTCCGCGAGCGAGACCACCCCGGTGGTGTCCAGACGAGCGTGGGACTGCGCGAGCTGCCCGGTATGCACGTGCTGATCCCACAGCCCCGGGATCATGAACGCGCCGCCGCCGGCGAGCACCTCGTCACCCGCACGCGCCAGCCCCGGGCCGATCTGCGCGATGAGCCCGTCACGGATCCGCACGTCCACCACGTCGGCCCCGCGCCCCAGACGCACCTCACGGATCAGCATCGCGCCAGCGTAGCCGGGGAACACCCCGCTGCCATGACGCCTGTCATGGGGCGGACATGATCGTCGGGACTTCGCCGCGCCGCCCCGCCGCAGAACCCTGGAGGCATGAACGCACAGCCCGCCCTCCACCTCACCGCCGTCACCAAGACCTACGGGACCATCCGCGCCCTCGACGACCTCCACCTCGAGGTCCCGCGCGGGCAGATCCTCGCGCTGCTGGGCCCCAACGGCGCCGGGAAAACCACCGCCATGGAGATGATGGTGGGCCTCACCCAGCCCGATTCCGGCGAGGTCCAGGTCCTCGGCACCGACCCCACCACCGCGGTGCGCAGCGGCCTGATCAGCTCCATGCTGCAGTCCGGGGCGCTGCTGCCGGACCAGACCGTGCGCTCCATGCTCGCGATGCTCCACGCCCTGCAGGCCCGCCCCGCCCCGCTGGAGCAGGTCATCGAGCAGGCCGATATCGCCGACCTCATGCGCCGCCGCATCGGCACCCTCTCCGGCGGCCAGGCCCAACGGGTACGTTTCGCGATCGCCCTGCTGGGGGACGCGCAGGTGCTGCTGCTGGATGAGCCCACCGTCGGCATGGACGTCAGCGCCCGCCACGCCTTCTGGGACCGGATGCGGGAGGTCGCCGCGACCGGCCGCACCATCGTCTTCGCCACCCACCACCTCGAGGAGGCCGAACGGGAGGCCCAGCGCGTCGTGGTCCTGGACCGCGGTCGCGTCGTCGCCGACGGGTCCGCCGCCGACGTGTCCGCCCGCGTGGGCGGACGGGCCATCACGCTGCGCGGCCTCACCGCCGAGCAGATCGCCGCCCTGCCGGGCGTCACCACCGTCGGCGCCGATGACACCGACCCCACCCGCCAGCGGGCCCTCAGCACCGACGCCGATGTGACCCTGCGCGCCCTGTTCACCGGGGAGCACGCCGAGACCGTGCACGACGTGCTGGTCACCGCCCCCGGCCTCGAGGAAGCCTTCCTCACCCTCACCGCCTACCAGACCACCCCCGAGCTCGAAGGAGCCCTGTGATGACCACCTTTGCAGCCTCAGCCACGCCCGCCCCGACGTCCGCTGCCCTGTCCCCGGCGGTGCGCACCGCCCGCTACGCCCTGCACTCCACCCGCATGACCGTCACCAACGTCATGTTCATGGTCTTCACGATCGCGCTACCGGTGGGCATGTATTTGCTGTTCTCCACCATGTTCGGAGACGAGGCCGACGGGGCCGCACGGGGGCTCATGATGGTGAACATGGCCGCTTACGGCGGGCTCGGCGCCGCCGTGAACGCCGGCGTGCAGATCCAGGAGGACCAGCGCACCGGCTTCCTGCGTCAGCTGATCGTCGCGGGCCTGTCCCCACGTTCCTTCCTCATCGGCTCGATCACCGCCGCGAGCGTCGTCATCCTCCCCGCCCTCCTCTTCGTGGGTCTCATCGGCCTGGCCACCGGGGTCGAGGCGAGCCCCACGCAGTTCGTGACCGTCCTCGCGGTGGTCTGGCTGGGCCTTATGCCCACCGTCCTGATCGGCGTCGCACTCGGCATGGTGCTGACGGGCGGTGCCGCGAGCGCCGGCGGCGTCGTCACCATGATGGCGATGGCGATCTTCGGGGGGCTCTGGCTGCCGCTGGAGATGTTCCCCTCCTGGATGCAGGACCTCGGGGAGGCTCTGCCCACCTACTGGATCGCGCGGCTGGGGGAATGGGCACTGCTGGGCGGGGAGTTCCCCACCACGGGCCTGCTGGTCATCGGCATCTGGAGCGTCGTCTTCGCGGGGATCTGCGCCGTCGGAATGCGCTACGCCGTGGGCCTGAAGCGCCGCTGACACAATGACCCCCATGAGCACGGACTCCCCCTGGGGCAGCTGGGCGCGCGGCGGCGAGGAAGAGGCCGCCGCGCGCCCGCTCACCCCGCGCGGCATCTGGCGGGCGATGCGGCAATCCGGCGGCCTGCCGTTCTCCGCCCCGCCGCTGGTGTTCGTGCTGCTGGCGATCGTCACGTCCTGGCTCGGGCTCGGGCCCCTGCGCGCGACCCTCGCCTCCGTGATCCTGCTGATCTATTCAGCAGTGTTCCTCGCCGTCTGCGGCATCGCCCTGTATCCGCTGAGGGTCCGGCTGATCTGGTTCGCCCTGGGCACCGCGCTGCTGCTGGCCCTCATCCCGCTGCTCGGCTCGGGCGTGCTGTACCTGGTGATGTTCCAGGCCATGACGCACGTGCTGCTGCTGCCGTGGCGCTGGGGACTGCCCAGCATGCTCGTGATGTGCCTGGTGGTGATGCTCCTCGCCATCATCCTGCAGCGCTACATCGCGGCGGGACTGGCGATCATGGCGGCGCTGTTCGCCGCCGGGATAGGCACCGGAGTGCGCCAGGAGGTGCTGCAGCAGCAGCTCGAGGCCGCTGAGGCCCGCAACGCCGTGCTCGCCGTGGCCGCGGAGCGTGAACGCATCGGCCGGGACCTGCACGACCTCGTCGGCCACTCCCTCACCTCCCTGACCATCTCCGCGCAGCTCGCCCGGCGCCTCCTGGACACCGACCCCGAGGCGGCGAAAGCCCAGCTCGAGCACATCGAGGCCACCACCCGCCAGGCCCTCGCCGACGTCCGCGCCACCGCGAGCGGTATGCAGCACGTGCGCGCCGCCACCGAGATCGCCTCCGCCCGCACCGTGCTGGCCACCGTCGGCATCCAGGCTTCGGTCCCCACCGCCCTGCCGCCCCTGCCCGACGACGTCGCCGAGCTGTTCGGCTACGTCATCCGCGAAGGAGTCACCAACATCGTGCGCCACTCCCGCGCCACGTGCGCCACCATCACCGTCACCGAGGACACCGTTACCGTGTCCGACGACGGCGTGGGCATCCCCGCCGGTGCCACCCGCACCGGGCTGCGCGGCCTCGAGGCCCGCCTCGCCATGGCCGGGGGCCGCCTCACCGTCACCTCCGCGGAGACCGGCACCACCCTCACCGCCCGGGTCGGTGCCGCATGATCCGCCTCGTGGTCGCCGATGACCAGGCGATCCTCCGCTCCGGCCTGGTGGCCCTGCTGAACCTCGAGCCCGATCTCGAGGTGGTGGGGGAGGCCTCCGACGGCGCCGGGACCCTCGCCGCCGTCACCGAGCACCAGCCCGATGTGCTGCTGCTGGATGTGCAGATGCCCGCCGGCGCCCCGGACGGACCGGCCGACGGGATCGAGGTCGCCGAGCGCCTGCAGCAGAGCACTGCCGGTCCGGACGGCGCGCCGCGCATCATCGTGCTGACCACCTTCGGCCGCGCCGGCTACCTGCGGCGCACCATGGAGGCCGGCGCCCACGGCTTCATGGTCAAGGACACCCCCGTCGAGCGCCTCGTGGACGGCATCCGCCGCGTCCACCAGGGGCTGAAGGTCGTCGACCCCGAGCTCGCCGCCCAGTCCCTCGCCGTCGGCACCAGCCCCCTGACCGCCAAGGAGACCGAGGTGCTGCAGGCTGCTGCGGCCGGCGGCAGCACCGCGCAGATCGCCGGGCGGCTGTTCCTCTCCGAAGGCACCGTGCGCAACCACATCTCCGCCGCGATCGGGAAGCTCGGTGTGACCAACCGCGCCGAAGCGGTCCGTGCCGCCGTGGACAACGGCTGGATCTGAGGCAGGGCGCGTACCCTGCAGCGGTGCACACCCTCGAGCGATTCCTGGCCACGCTGATCGACATCAGTGTGCCCGCCTTCGCGATCGCCTCGATGCTGTCGATGGGTCTGCGCACCCCGCGCCGCACCTTCCGCGCCCAGTTGCGCGACCGCCGCACCGTCCTGGCGGTGCTCGGTGCGAACTTCGTGGTGGTCCCCGCCGTGGGCACCCTCGTGGTGTGGCTGCTGTCGGACCATCTGCCCCAGCACACCTCGTCGGGTTTCATCATCACGCTGTGCGCGGCCGGCGCCCCCTTCGTTCTGCAGCTGGGCGCGATGGCCCGCATCCCCTACGCGGAGACCGCCGGGCCGATGGCCGTGCTGCTGCTGGGCTCGATCCTGTTCATGCCGCTCGTGGTCCCGTTCCTGCTGCAGGACGTGCACGTGGATGCCTGGGCGGTGGCGCGCCTGCTGCTGGGCACGATGCTCTCCCCGATGCTCGCGGGCATCGCGATCGCCGCCGTCGCCCCCACCCGCGCGGACCTGCTCGCCCGGGTCGCCGGAGGTGTGGCCGCGCTCTCTGCAGTGCTCATGTTCCTCTCCGGCTTCGGCGCGAACACCGTCCTGGTGCTGGACCTGCTGCTGTCCCCGGTGCTGCTGCTCGCAGCGAGCCTCGTGGTGCTCGCCTTCGTGGCCGGCCGCGTGGCCGGAGATCTCGCCGGACAGACCCTCACCGTGCCCGACGGCCCCGCGATCCTTACCTCCCAGCGCAATATCGCCGCCGCTCTGCTGGTGGCCCGCACCGGGGCCGACGGGGCCGCCGATGACGGCTCGATGGTGGTGGCGATCCTGCTGCTATCCGCCGTCGGCTTCATCATGCTTGTGCCCTACGCCCTGGTGAGCGGCTATCACCGGCGCCGCCGTGAGGGAGAGCGCACAACCCTCGGTGTGCTGCTGGGCATCGTGGGCCAACGCTCCGAGTGAGGCCTACCCTGAAGGGGTGTCCCAGCTCCTGCGCATCGTCCGCTTCACGCGGTCCCTGGCCCCGCTGTACGCGGTCATCATCGTCTGCTCCCTGCTGAGCGCCGCCACTCACCTGGCCGTCCCCTTCCTGATCGGCTCGGCGACCGACACCGTCGCCTCCGCCGTCGGCGGCTCCACCCCCACGGAGCAGGCGGTGCGCACGGTGCTGTGGCTGGCTGCGGCGGTGCTGGCCGCGGAGCTCGCTGCGACCGTGATCTCCAACGTCGGCGGCTGGTTCGGCGATGTCATGAGCAACCGGATGCGCACCATCCTGTCGGTCCGCTACTACGACAAGCTGCTGCATCTGCCGCAGCGCTGGTTCGACTCCGAGATCACCGGCACGATCGTGGCGCGGCTGAACCGTTCGATCACCGAGATCACCAATGTCGCGAAGATGATGTCCAACACCTTCGCGTCGATGCTCATCACCACCGTCGCGGTGCTCGCGATCTCCGCCTGGTACGCGTGGCCGCTCGCGGTGCTGCTGCTGATCATCTTCCCCGTCTACGTGTGGCTGACCTCGCTGACCTCCGTGAAGTGGCAGCGCCTGGAGGGGAAGAAGAACGAACAGGTGGACATCGCCTCGGGCCGCTTCGCCGAAGTGGTGGGGCAGATCCGCGTGGTGAAGTCCTTCGTGCGGGAGAAGGGCGAGCTGGCCGACTTCTCGCGCCGCTTCCACTCCACCGACGCCACCACGCGCGCCCAGTCCACGCACTGGCACGGCATGGATGTGCTGCGCCGCGCGGTGCTGAACCTCGTCTTCTTCGGGATCTACGCGATCATCTTCGTGCGCACCGTGCAGGGGCACTTCAGCCTCGGTGAGATGGTGCTGCTGGTGCAGCTGATGAACATGGCCAAGGCCCCCGTGGAGTCGATGAGCTGGGTGATCGACTCCTCGCAGCGCGCGATCGCGGGCTCCAAGGACTACTTCGCCGTGATGGAGACTCCCGTGGATCCGCGCGTGGCCGCCCTCATGGCCCGCCAGGCCGACGGCACCCCGGCCGAGCGCATCGAACCCGTCCCCGGCGCGCCCGTCGTCGCCTTCCGCGACGTGTCCTTCGCCTATGACGAGGGCGAGGACGTGCTGCACCACATCGACTTCGAGATCGGCCGCGGCGAGAAGATCGCGCTGGTGGGCGAGTCCGGCGGCGGCAAGTCCACGATCGTGAACCTGCTGCTGGGGCTGTACGAGCCACGCGAGGGCAGTGTCGAGGTGGTGGGGCGCACCAGTAGCGACGTGCCGCTGGATGAGCTGCGCGCCCGCATCGGCGTGGTGTTCCAGGACGCCTCCCTGTTCTCCGGCACCATCCGCGAGAACATCGCCTACGCCCGCCCCGACGCCACCGATGAGGAGGTGCGCGAGGCCGCCCGCCGCGCCAATGCGGAGGCGTTCATCCAGCGCTTCCCCGACGGCTACGACCAGCTGATCGGCGAGCGGGGGCTGAAGCTCTCCGGCGGGCAGCGTCAGCGCATCGCGGTGGCCCGCGCGATCCTCAAGGACGCCCCCGTGCTGGTGCTCGATGAGGCCACGTCCGCCCTGGACACGAAGGCCGAACGGCAGGTGCAGAAGGGCCTGGACGAGCTCATGGAGGGACGGACCTCGCTGATCATCGCCCACCGGCTGTCCACGATTGCCTCCGTGGACCGCATCGTCACCCTCGACGACGGGCGGATCGATGAGATCGGCAGCCCCGCCGAGCTCGCCGTCTCCGGCGGCATCTACGCCGAGCTGCTCGCCCTGCAGGGCGCGGGCCAGACGAAGCGCCTGGCGAAGTACGGGATTACCGGCTGAGCGCGGCAGGTCTCACAGATCGCAGCGGGTCTCACAGATCCAGGTGCAGGCGCAGGGCGTCATCGATCTGCGCCATCAGCGGCGGGGGCACGCGGCCGATGCGCGGACCGAGCCGCCCGGCGTCCACCGATCGCACCTGTTCCGCCTGCGCCTTCGAGTCGCGGTCCGTGCCGGTCGCTGCCGCTTCCAGCAGCACCTGAAACGGGTAGATGCGACTGACGTTGCTGGTGAGCGGGATGACGGTGAGCACGCCGCGGCCATGACGCAGCGCGCTCGCATTCGCCCGGTCGTTGCTCACGATGACGGCCGGCCGAACCTGGTTCGCCTCGGAACTCTGGACCGGTTCGAGGTCGACCAGGTGGATGTCACCGCGCCGCACGATCGATCCCATCGGCCGAGGTCTGATCCCAGAGATCGGCCTCGCCAGAGCCCGTCCATTCATCCCAGGCCTCGGCGTAGTCCTGCTCGAGCTCGGGGTGCTGGAGCAGACGCAGCGCGCGCTGGATCCCCGCGGACCGGGAGCCCAGCCCTTCCCGGGCGATGACCTCATCCAACAGCGCGACATCCTGTTCGCTGAGACTCACACTGATCTTCATACCGTGATGCTACCGGGGTAGCACCACAATGTCAGGACTCTGTCAGGACTCTTTGCGGAGCGGGTCCGTGCACCGGATACGATGGCCCCGATCACATCCACGTGGGGGAGAAGGAGCTGACATGGGTTTCATCCAGGCATTCAAGGGCGCACTCGGCGGAATGCTCGCCGATCAGTGGAGGGACTTCCTGACCGCCCCGGACGGTTTGCCGCAGACCGCCGCACTGTTCCCGGCGGTGCCGCGCGGCACCAACGCCGGGCGCGGCTCGAACACCCGCGGGTCCGAGAACGTCATCACCAACGGCTCGAAGATCATCGTGCCGCAGGGCTACGGCCTGATCACGGTGGTCGACGGCCGCGCCACGGGCCTGATCACCGAGGCCGGCGGCTACGAGTTCAACGACTCCTCCCCGGACTCCCGCTCCGTGTTCACCGGCGATGACCCGCTGGCCTCGACCGTCGGCACCTCCTGGGAGCGCTTCAAGTACGGCGGCCGCCCCTCCTCCCAGCAGCTCGCCTTCTACGTGAACCTCAAGGAGATCCCCGGCAACCGCTTCGGCACCCAGTCGGAGATCTACTGGGATGACGCCTATCTCAACTCCCAGGTCGGCGCCGTCACCCGCGGCACCTACACGCTGCGGATCATCGACCCGCTGCTGTTCGTGCACAACTTCGTGCCCGCGGCGTTCATCTCCGCCGGCGCCCCCGTGTTCGACTTCTCCGACCCCGACAACGTGGCCGGCGATCAGCTGTTCCAGGAGGTCGTGGGCTCTCTCGCGGCGGCGTTCTCCCGCTACACGAACGATCCCGACAAGGGCAACCGCATCACCCGCATCCAGGGTGACTCGGTGGGCTTCGCCCAGGCCCTCTCCGCCGCGGTGGAGGAGAACTACCGCTGGTCCACCGACCGGGGCCTGGCGATCGTGAAGACCACCATCGTCTCCATCGAGTACGACGAGAACACCCGCGCGCTGCTCAAGGACGTCCAGCAGGCCGACGCCCTCTCCGGCGCCCGCTCACAGTCCTTCCTCAACCAGTCCGTGGCCCGCGGCGTGCAGGCCGCCGGGGAGAGCGGTGGCGGAGGAGCAGGCCTGGCCATGTTCGGCATGGGCGCGAATGCCGCCGGCGGCCTCGTGCAGCCGGCGCAGCCCTGGTCTCCGCCCGGCCAGCCGGGTGCGCAGCAGGGCGGTGCACAGCCGGGCGCCGAACAGCAGGGCGGCGCCCCGCAGGGCGGCGGCGAGGATCCCGTGGCGAAGCTCGCCCAGTACAAGAAGATGCTGGACCAGGGGCTCATCACGGAGGAGGACTACGAGGCGGCGAAGAAGGCCGCCCTGGGTCTGTGACCGGCGAGTATCCTGAGCGCCGATGAGCAACCCCCCACCTCCGCGCCCGCCGTGGGCGCACCCGGATCAGCCGGATCCCGCAGGCCAGCCGCCGCGTGGGCCGCATCCGGGTGCGCCCGGGCCGCCGCCTGCGCAGCCGCAGCCGCCGGCGCCTGAGGTCAGAGACCGCATCATCGACACCAGCTCGGGGCGTGCCGATGGCCTGGCCCGCTGCCCCAGCTGCGGTGGCACCGACATCGCGTATTCGTTGCAGCAGAAGGCTCTTGTCTGCGGTCACTGCCGGAGTGCGTGGAACGAGCCGGTGCTCGAGACGGAGTTCGGGCTGGACTCCTCGATCGCGGAGCTGCGCGGCCACACCATGGCCTCCGGCACGCAGGATGTGCGCGATGACCTCACGCAGATGACCCTGAAGTGCCAGGGCTGCGGCGCCGAGGTGGTCATCAACGTCGACGAGCAGCTGCACGCCCGCTGCCATTGGTGCCGCCAGCACCTCTCGGTGAACTCGCAGATCCCCAACGGAGCGGTGCCCGATGCCGTCCTGCCCTTCCAGCTCACCCGCGAGGAGGCGATCGCGCGGATCGAGGAGTTCGCCGGCAAGCGCCGCACCTTCGCCCTCGGGGCGTTCAAGAACGAGTTCGTGCCCGAAAACGTCATGGGTGTGTACATCCCCTACCTCGTGGTGGACGGCAACCTCCACGCGGTCGTGCAGGGCACGGGAGAGGTCACCACCCGGCAGTACACGGTCTCCCGCAAGGTCGGGGACCGCACCGTGCGCGAGACCTACTACGACGCCGATGTCTATGCCGTGGAGCGGGCTTTCGACATGCTCGTCAACGACCTCACCGTCGAATCCTCCGAGCGCTACAGCGCCGGTGCCGCACGGGGAGCCACCACCAACGTTCTCAACGCCGTCCAGCCCTACGACGTGCACGCCGCCGTGGTCTACAACCCCAACTACCTCAAGGGGTTCACCTCGGAGCGGCGCGACCTCAACGTGCGGGACGTCGATGATCAGGTGGAGGAGAAGTTCCTGGCGATCGCCCGCGCCAAGGCCCTGCCCACCATCTCCCGCTACGACCGCGGCGTGCGCTGGGAGCAGGAGGGAGTGGGGGTGCGCGGCACCCGCTGGGTGTCCGTCGCGGTGCCGGTGTGGCTGTACAGCTACGGGCAGCGCAACAGCCAGGGCACGGTCGATATGGTGCACTACATCGCGGTCAACGGCCGCACCGGCACCACCATGGGATCGGTGCCCGCCTCGCACCCGAAGATCTTCGCCGCCTCCTGCGCTGTCGGCACGGTGGTCGGCGTGATCGCCGCGGTGATCGGTGTGCTGGCAATGTTTGTGTGAGGAGCCTGCTGTGGACCTGCTGCTGACCCTTGTGGCCTCCGGTGCCGCGGATCCGGTGACGGCACCGCTGCTGGCCGGATCCGACGACGGCACCATCGGCGTGATGTTCCCGCTGCTGGCCGGCCCGGCGGCCTTCATCGCCGTGTATGTCGGGATCTACAGCTACTACCGCAACACCAAGAAGCGGCACATCTTCGAGAAGGAGACCGATGTGAAGGTCGGCAATCTGCGCCAGCGCGATCGACGCACCGGTTCCAACAACCGCCAGAAGAGCCGCACCATGTCCGGGGCGAACTCGAGTGATCACCTCTCGCGGGTGCGCCGGGTGCGGGTCAGATGACCGCCCCAGGGGCTGCCGGGGCAGCAGGGCATGAGGCCGACGTCATCGTCGTCGGCGCGGGACTGGCCGGGCTGGTCGCCGCCACCGAGATCGCCGCCGCCGGCCGACGGGTCCTGCTGCTCGAGCGTGAAGGCGAGCAGGACCTGGGCGGTCAGGCCTGGTGGAGCTTCGGCGGGCTGTTCCTCATCGACTCCCCGGAGCAGCGCCGCCTGGGCATCCGCGACAGCCTCGAGCTGGCCCGCCAGGACTGGCTGGGCTCGGCCGCCTTCGACTCCCCCGAGGACCACTGGCCGCGCCGCTGGGCCGAGGCCTACCTGCAGTTCGCCGCCACCGAGAAGCGGGACTGGCTGCGCTCCCTGGGCCACCGCCTGTTCCCCGTGGTGGGCTGGGCCGAGCGCGGCGACGGCCGCGCCGAGGGCCACGGCAACTCCGTGCCCCGCTTCCACATCACCTGGGGCACCGGCCCCGGGATCGTCGAGCCCTTCGCCCGCCGCCTGGCCGAGCAGCAGCAGGCCGGACGGATCCAGGTGCGCCACCGCCACGCCGTCGAGGACCTGCTGGTCCAGGACGATGCGGTCGTCGGCGTGCGCGGCAGCATCCTCGCCCCCCATCACGGTGACCGCGGCGTCGGCTCCACCCGGGAGACCATCGGGGAGTTCAGCGAGCGCGCGGCGGCCGTCGTGATCGCGACCGGCGGTATCGGCGGCAACGAGGAGCTGGTGCGCCAGCTGTGGCCCGCGGAGCTCGGCACCATGCCCACCGACATCGTCCACGGCGTGCCCGAGAGCGTGGACGGCTCCGGCATGCTCGCCGCGCAGCGGGCTGGTGCCCACTGGATCCACCAGGACCGCATGTGGCACTACACCGAGGGCGTGCGCAACTGGGATCCGATCTGGCGCGGCCACGGCATCCGCATCCTGCCCGGCCCCTCCTCACTGTGGCTGGATGCCCGCGGGAACCGCCTGCCCGCCCCCGCCTACCCGGGCTTCGACACCACCAGCACCCTGCGGCACCTGCGCACCACCGGGCATGACCACTCCTGGTTCGTGCTCACCCCGAAGATCATCGCCAAGGAGTTCGCGCTCTCCGGCTCCGAGCAGAACCCCGACCTCACCGGCAAGGACTGGAAGCAGGTCCTCGCGCGGGTGCGGCCCGGCGCCCCCGGCCCCGTGCAGGCCTTCCTGGACCACGGGGAGGACTTCCTGCAGGCCGCCACCGTCCCCGAGCTCGTCGCACAGATGAACGCCCTGGTGGGGGAGGACCTCGTGGACGCCGAGGCGCTCGAGCGCACCATCCGGGCGCGCGACGCGGAGATCACCAACTCCTTCAGCAAGGACATGCAGATCACCGCGCTGCGCGGAGCCCGGAAGTACCTCGGCGACCGTCTGATCCGCACCGCCGCCCCGCACCGCCTGCTGGATCCCTCCGCCGGTGGGCTGATCGCCGTGCGCCTGCACGTGCTGCTGCGCAAAACCCTCGGGGGGCTCGAGACGGATCTGTCCGGTCGGGCTCTGCGCGAGGGCGGGCAGGTGCTCACGGGCCTGTACGCGGCAGGGGAGGCCAGCGGCTTCGGCGGCGGCGGCGTCCACGGCCACAGCGCCCTGGAGGGCACCTTCCTGGGGGGCGCACTGTTCTCCGGCCGCCAGGCCGCCCGGGGAGTGCTCGCGGACCTGCGCTGATCAGCTCAGCCCTGCGTCGGTTCGGCGCCCTCCACCAGGATCGTCGAGAAGTCCCGGTCTCCGTGGCCGGCCGCCTGCTCCGCCTCGAGGGAGGCCAGAGCCGCCCGCAGCGCCGGCAGGTCGGAGCCGGGACGGTCCCCATCGGCCGCCTGCACCGTGTCGATCATCAGCCGGGCGTCCTTCGCGATGGCATCGGCGGTGAAGTCTCCGCCCTCGGTGCTGCGCTCGCGCCGCACGAACGGCCCCTTCATCCCGGCGATGAACGCCAGGCCCGTCGAGTCCAGCATCTCCAGGGTCGCCTCCGCGTCCACCCCGCAGGCCGCCCCGAGGGCGAACGCCTCCCGCAGCCCCTGCGCGCTGATCGCCAGCGCGAGGTTCGCCAGCAGCTTCCCGGTCGCGGCGGCACGCCCGGAGTCCACGCCGCGCAGCCGCGCCGGATCCGCCCACGGTGCGACGAGCTCGAGCACCTCCTCGCGGCGCGCGGCATCGGCGGTGCCGACGTACACGCTGAGCTTCCCCTGCCGGGCCGGGCCCAGGGTGCCCACCACCGGCACCCCCACATAGGTGGGGACCGCAGCGGCGAACTCATCGGCATCCGCCGGGGAGACGGTCGTCGTGTCCACCCAGGTGACGCCCGATGGGATCAGCCCGGGCTCGATCACGGTCTCCCGCACCGCGTCGGGGCCGAACAGCGCGGTGACCACCACCTCGGCGCCCTCCACCGCCTGCGCGGGCGTGGACGCGATCTGCGCCCCGGCCTCGGCGAGGCGCGCGATGCGCTCCGTGGTGCGGTTCCAGACGGTCAGCTCATGATCAGCCAGCAGGTGCAGCGCGAGCTCGGTGCCCATACGGCCGGTTCCCAGGAATGCGATTCTCACGCCGACCAGTCTCGCAGCTGTCCACCGGGAGCACACGGTCTTCTCATCGGCGGCCGCAGAGGCGTACCGTGGGGCCCATGACTCCACGAGTGACCCGTCGCTCCGCGATCGCCGCCGCCGCTGCCGCGGGACTGGGACTGCCCACTGCCGCGCACGCCGCCCCCGCGCCGGGGCGGCGCTCCGGACGCTTCACCACCGTGCGCGTGGCCACCTACAACGTGTCCCTCAACCGCCCCGAGGAGGGCAAGCTGCTGGAGGACCTGGCCTCCGGCACCGATGCGCAGATCGCCGCGATCGCCGAAGTCATCCAGATCAACAACCCCGACATCATCCTCCTGAACGAGGTGGACCACGATGACGCCGGGCGCGCCGTGGATCTGCTGCGCGAGAAGTACCTCGAGGTCTCGCAGCACGGCAAGAGCCCCGTCCACTACCCCTACGCCTTCACCGCACCGGTGAACACCGGGGTGCCCTCGGGACTGGACCTGAACCGCGACGGCACCGTCGGTGGGCCCGATGACGCCTGGGGCTTCGGCGAGTTCCCCGGCCAGTACGGCATGGTGGTGCTCTCGCGCCTGCCGATCCTCACCGAGCAGGTGCGCACCTTCCAGAACCTGCGCTGGGCGGACATGCCCTCGAGCCTGCTGCCCGCGGAGTTCTACGGCCCTGAGATCACCGCGCAGCTGCGGCTCAGCTCCAAGTCCCACTGGGACGTGCCGGTGCAGGTGGGCTCGACCGTGCTGCATGTGCTGACCGCCCACCCCACCCCGCCGAGCTTCGACGGCCCGGAGAAGCGCAATCAGCGCCGCAACTATGACGAGATCCGCCTGTGGGCGGACTACCTCAGCCCCGGTCGCCGCTCCCACTGGATCGTCGACGATGCGGGTGTGCGCGGGGGCCTGCACCCCAGCGAGCCCTTCGTCATCCTCGGCGACTACAACTCCGATCCGCACGACGGGGACTCCTGGCCTGGGGCGATCGACCAGCTGCTGACGCACCCGCGCATCCAGGACCCGCAGCCGACCAGCGACGGCGCCGTCGAGGCGGCCCGCGAGCAGGGCGGTGCGAACGATGAGCACCGCTCCAAGGCCCGCTTCGACACGGCGGACTTCGGCGATGACCCGCGGCCCGGCAACCTGCGCGTGGACTATGTCCTGCCGGCGAAGACCCTGCAGGTGGCCTCCTCCGGCGTGTTCTGGCCGCGGCAGGGCGCTCCCGGCAGCGAGCTGACCGGCACCCACCCCTTCCCCACCTCCGACCACCGCCTCGTGCGGGTGGACCTGCAGGTCAAGGAATGACCTCCGGGGTGGCCGCCGTGCCGCTGCCCCCGCTGATCGACGGCGAACAGCTGCCCGCCCTGCTGGAACGCCCCGACGTGCGGCTGCTGGATGTGCGCTGGGCGCTCGACGGCTCCAAGGGCGAGCACACGTACCTCGAAGGGCACCTGCCCGGCGCGGTGTACATCGATCTGCCCACCCAGCTCGCTGCCCTCGCGCGCCCCGCGGCCGGTCGGCATCCGCTGCCGGAGCCGGAGGACTTTGCCGCCGTGCTGCGCGCAGCGGGCATCAGTACCCACACCACGGTCATCGCCTATGACGACACCGACGGGTCGCAGGCCGCCCGCCTGGTGTGGATGCTGCGGGCCCTCGGGCAGGATGCCGCGCTGCTCTCCGGTGGCATGGCCGCCTGGGACGGGCCGCTCGAGACCGGACCGGTGCAGGTCGAGCCCGGGGATGTGCCCGCCCGCGCCTGGCCGGCCGAGCGGATCGCCAGCGCCGATGACGTCGCCGCCGGAAAGGCGCTGGTCATCGATGCACGCGCCCCGGAGCGCTACCGCGGTGAGAGCGAGCCGATGGACCCGCGGGCCGGCCACGTGCCCGGGGCGATCAACCTGCCCTTCACCGGCAACACCGATGAGCAGGGACGCTTCTGGCCCGCCCCGCGGCTGCGCGAACGCTTCATCGCCGCCGGGGTGCCGGAGGACGGCGAGGTCATCGTCTACTGTGGCTCCGGCGTCACCGCCACCCACAATCTGCTGGCCCTCGAGGCCGCCGGGTTCCAGCCGCCGCGGCTGTTCCCCGGCTCCTGGTCGCAGTGGAGCGCGGACCCTGACCGGCCGGTGGCCACGGGCCCGAACCCCTGAGCCTCAGCTCACGGGGTGGATGCTGCGGATCGCCGTGATGATCCGCCGGTGCCGCCGCCGCTGCTCGAGCGCCGTCGGCCCCTCGGCTCCCTCCGCCGCCTCCTGACCCAGCACCGCCGCCCAGATCGGCACCATCTCCTCGTGGTAGGAGTGGCCGTGCCCGCCGGTCACCGCGCTTGACAGCGGCATATCCGCGGCGATCTGCCAGAACGTGATCCACGGGAACCAGCGCATCGCCGGGGTGACGTCATGCCCGGCGCGCTCCTGCAGCCAGCGCGGTTCGCGCCACAGCAGCGAGGGGTCGAACCACACCACCGGATCCGAGGGATGCTGCGCGTACACCACCCGCGGATGCTCCCACGGCGCATACAGCCCACCCCAGTAGGTGCGCTCGAGGTCCCGCGGGCGGGTGACCACGCGGATGTGCCGGCCATCGTCGATGATCGGCGCGATGGCGGGGGAGCCGGGCCGGGCCCGCGCGGTGATCTGCTCCCACAGCGGCGTGAAGCTCGGCGTGCCGGTCCACACCGCCCCGTCGACGCTGCGCAGCATCTCCGGGACGTCTCGAAACGCGGCCTGCCCCCCGAAGGAGCCCAGTGATTCCCCGGCCACGAACAGCCGCGGCCGCTGACCCTCCGGCAGGGCGAGCAGGCGCCGCCGCACCGCCTGGTGCAGCAGGCGCCCGGCCTGCTGCGGGGAGCGCCGGTCGGCCAGGTATGACAAGGGGCTGGGGTAGTAGGAGTACTGGATGGAGGCGGTCGCGCAGTTGCCGCCGGTGAGGAACTCGATCGCCGAGAGCGACCATTCCTGTAGCCACCCGGTGCCGGTCCCGGTGAACAGCACCAGCACCTCTCGCTCCCACGCTCCCGTGCGGTCCAGCTCGGCGAGCACCGCCTCCACGGTGTCCTCGAGGCTGCGCCGGGAGCTGCGGGCGGCGTACACGCGGATCGGCTCGCGCGCCGGGGCGCCCGTCGCCTGTTCGATGAGCTCCCGATCCGCCCCGCCGGAGACGATCTTGCGACCCGCCGCGCCGAGGGACTGCCAGGTCTCGAGGGACTGCGGGCCGCCCGAGCGCAGCGGTGAGGTGGGCCGCGGAACCCCGGGGGAGATCAGCTGGTTCGCGGCCTCCGCCTGCTCGATCATCCGCTCCAGCAGCCGTCCGCGGATCAGCCGATCCACCACCACGGTGACGGTCGCCGCGGTCAGCAGCAGGGACAGCGCACCCACCAGGCGCGGCGGCAGGTAGGGCCGCAGCAGCGCCCGGTAGAAGCGGGCCGTGGCGAGGGTGGCGCGGGCCGCGCCGAGCGCCCCGAAGGAGGCGGCCACCCCGCCGGCCGTACCCACCACATGCGTGGCGAGGTTCTTGGGCTCCTGCCGCACCAGGTGGCTGATCTCCCGCTGTCGCAGCACCCCGCGCACCCACGAGTACCCGGTGATGCCCAGCAGCGCCGCCGCCCCCACGAGACGGGCCCGCTGCCGATGGTCCGGGGCGATCGACACCCGTAGCCCCATCGCGCGCCCGGTCCGTCGGATCGCCACACCCGCCAGGGTGCCGGTGGCGTACCCGTAGATCTCCGAGAACGCGATGTTCGCCGTCCACATCCACCAGGTGCGCGGCAGCAGGCTGGGGGAGGTGGAGATCCAGGCGGCGACCGAGGCGCCCAGGAACCCGCCGGTGTCCAGCGGTGCGGTGATGGCCTGTCGACGCAGACGTCGCCGGGTGGCTCGCGTGATCCCCCGCAGTGCCGACGCGGCCCCCTGAAGCATCTCTCGTGCCATGCGGGCAGGTTACTAGGCTGAACCCATGAAGATCCTGCTGCCCGACACTCTGGACCTGGACCCGACGCTGCCGGACGGCTGGAACGCCGCGGTCATCGACGCGCGGGAGCCGATCCCCGCCGAGCACCGTGATGCGCAGGCCATCGTCATCTGGGGCGCGTCCCGTCGCCATCTCACCTCCGCCGCCGAGGATCTGCCCGCGCTGCGGCTGGTGCAGTCGCTCTCCGCCGGCGTGGAGGGCATCCTCGCCGCCGGTTTCCGGGAGGACGTCGTCATCGCCACCGGCGCCGGGCTGCACTCGGCCACCGTCAGCGAGCACACCCTGGCGCTGCTGCTCGCGCTCGTGCGGCGCCTGCCGGAAGCCCGCGCAGCGCAGGAGCGCGGGCACTGGTCACGCGATCTCGGCGGGCTGCAGCCCCTGCATCCGGCGGGCCGGATCACCACCCTGCTCGGGGCGCGTGTGCTGATCTGGGGTTTCGGTGAGATCGCCCGCACCCTCGCCCCGCTGCTGGCCGCTCTCGGCGCCGAGGTGCGCGGCGTGGCCCGCAGCGCGGGGGAGCGGGACGGCTTCTCGGTCATCGCGCAGGAGGACGTGGCGAGCGAGCTGCCGCGCACCGATGTGCTGATCGACATCCTGCCCGGCGGGGAGGCGACCAGCCAGGCGATCGACGCCGCGGTGCTGGAGGCGCTGCCGGATCACGCGCTGCTGCTCAACGTCGGCCGCGGCACCACCGTGGACCCCCTCGCCCTGCGCGAGGCGCTCGAGGCCGGGACGCTCGGCGGCGCGGCCCTGGATGTCACCGACCCCGAACCGCTGCCGGAGGATGACCCGCTGTGGCAGGCCCCGCGCCTGCTGATCACCCCGCATGCCGCGGGCGGCCGTCCCGTCGGCGCCGATCAGCGCATTACGCAGAACCTCCGCGCCCTCGTGGAGGGCACGGAGGTTCTGCACCGGGCGTGAGGCGGGGTCAGTCCCGTCGGCGGCCGAAGGGGGTGCGGCGCGGACGCTCGGTCACCGTCGGCATCTCGCCGGTTATGGTGGACAGCTGCTCCTGCACCTCGGTGGCCACGCGCTCCTCGACGCGCGCATCCACCTGGTCGGAGATCGTCTCGACGATCTGCCCCTCGTAGCGCTCCATGAACTCGCGCTGACGCAGCCGCAGCTCGAGCCGCTCGATGACCTTCACCTCGCGTGAGAGCGAACGCCACAGCGACACGCACATCCCGATCATGATGATCGAGAACGGCAGGGCGCTCAGCAGCGCGAGGGACTGCAGCGCGGTCATCCCCGAGGCCTCCTCGTCACCGGACAGGGAGCTCACCCAGATCAGGGACGCGGCGATGACACCGGAGGCGGAGGCCCAGAAGATCCGGGTGATGCGCGGCGGGTTCGGGTCGCCCTTGTGCGCGATCATGTCCATCACGAAGGCGCCGGAGTCCGCGCTGGTGATGAAGAAGATCGACACCAGCACCACCGCGATACCGGACAGCAGGGTGCCGGCCGGCAGCTGCGCGAAGGTGCCGAACAGTGCGGTGTTGGGGTCGATGCCGCCCTCGGGGCCGGTGAAGTCCACCCCCTCCAGCACGGACTTGTACAGAGCGGTGCCGCCCATCACGGTGAACCACACGAAGGTCACGGCGGTGGGGACCAGCAGCACGCCGGCGATGAACTCGCGCACGGTGCGGCCGCGGGAGATGCGGGCGATGAACACGCCCACGAACGGCGACCAGGAGATCCACCAGCCCCAGTAGAAGGTGGTCCAGCCGTTGATCCAGCTGGCACCCTCCTCACCGCGGAACGGCAGGGTCTGGAAGGACAGCTGCAGGAGGTTCTGCAGGTAGTAGCCGATGTTGGAGACCAGGTCCCGCAGCAGGAACAGGGTGGGGCCCAGGATCAGCACGGCCACCAGCAGCAGCGCTGCCAGCGACATGTTCAGGTTCGAGAGGATCTTGATGCCCTTGTCCACCCCCGTGGCGGCCGACAGGGTGGCCAGCGCCGTCACCACGATGACGATGGTGACCTGGATGCCCGTGGAGTTGGGCAGCAGCCCCAGATGGTCCAGGCCTGCGGCGATCTGGTTCACACCGAAGCCCAGCGAGGTGGCGATGCCGAACAGGGTGCCCACGAGCGCGATGATGTCCACCAGGTCGCCGATCCAGGTGTCGGTGCGCTTGCCGAGCACCGGCTCGAGAGCCCAGCGGATGGAGACCGGGCGGCCGCGGCGATGCACCGCATACGCGACGGCGAGGCCGACGACCACGTAGATGCCCCAGGCGTGCAGGCCCCAGTGCAGGAAGGTCTGCCCGAGCGCCCGCTCGGCGCGCGCCGCATCGTCGAGCCCCGCCGCATTCGGCGGCACATGCCCGGCGTAGAAGGTCAGCGGCTCCGCCGCACCCCAGAACACCAGGCCGATGCCCATGCCCGCGGCGAACAGCATCGCGAACCAGGAGAACAGCCCGAACTCGGGCTCCTCATCGTCCTTGCCCAGCTTGATCTGGCCCTTGCGACTGAGCGCCAGGACGATCCCGAACGCCACGAAGGCCGTGACCGCCAGCACGTAGTACCAGCCGATCGAGCTGACCACGGTGGAATTCAGCGTGGAGATCGCATCGTTGAAGGCATCCGGTAAAAACAGCGCGAAGGCGAGCGCGAGCAGGATGATCCCGGCCGAGACGAAGAAGACCGGTTTCGACAGCGAATAGGTGGCGGGTGCACTCGTCGGTGACGAAGCGGACACGACAAAACCTCTTTCGAGGGGAGGGCGTGGGATGACCCCAGCACAGTAGTTCCCTCGCGGTGTCCCTGGCTATTTCCGCGAGACAGATCACGCGGAAGCTATTGCGCGCTGAGGACTCGCGCCAGCTCCTCCACGGCTCGCGCCGACGTCTCGGCGACCACATCCAGCTCGAGGTGGAACTGCTGTCCGGCCGACGGTCCGCACAGGTCCGAGACGGCGCGCAGAGCCGTGAACGGCACCCCGAGCGCCGCGCACGTGCGGGCGCTCGCGGTGGTCTCCATATCGGCGCTGAGCGCCCCGGGGAAGCGCTCGCGCATCGGGGCGGCCAGCGGTGCGGTGACGAAGGCATCCCCGGAGAGCATGAGCCCGCTGCGGTGCGCTGCGCCGGTGGCCACCGCCGCGCGGCGCGCCCGCTCCACGAGGTCCGATGGGCTCGTGTGCCGCTCGGGCCCGCCCGGCACCTGCCCGGGGGCGTAGCCGAAGGCCGTCGCATCGGCGATCGACCAGGTGAAGGACTCGCCGATGATGAGCGTGCCCACCTCGACATCGGCTGCGAGGCCCCCGCAGGACCCGGCGGCGACCGCAACCTCCGGCCGCAGCTCGAGGATCGCCCAGGTCGCCGCGGCGGTCGCGGCGGCGATGCCGATGCCGGTGGTGACCACCGCGGCCGGTGTCCCCGCGAGGGTGCCGCGCACCGCCCGCACTCCGGTCGTGAAGGGCACGGTGAGCGGTGCAGGGTCGTCCAGGCGCGCTTCGAGCGGCGCGGATTCTTCGGGCATCGCGGCGAGGACCAGCAGCATGCCAGCAGGGTACTGCCCCGCACGGGGCGCATCGGGCCCGTGTCCAGGCGGGTTCGTTAGGCTGGCGGCACTGTGAGCGAGGCGGCCGGCCGGGCCGCGGAATGGAGGCAGTGATGGGTCGAGTTCGCGACGCCGTGACCACCGGGGTGCGGGCGGTGCGACGGATCCCGATCCCCGCCGCCCTCAGCCACTCCGCGCTGCGGGAGGCTCGCCGCGCCACCCCGCCCGGGCACGTGCAGAAAGCCCATGCGATCGAGCAGGAGATGATCGGCCGCACCCGCACTGTGTGGCTGGACCGTCACCGCGCCGACCGGGGTTTGATCGTGTTCCTGCACGGCGGTGCGTACGTTTCCGGGCCCTTCGCAAGCGACTGGGCGTGGCTGTCCCGCCAGGCGGAGGCCGCGGACTGCGCGGCCCTCATGGTCGACTACCGCAACGCCCCGGACCATCAGCATCCCGTGGCGCGCGATGACGCCATGGCCGTCATTGAGACTCTCGCCCGCGAGGACCGCCTGCCGGAGTGTGGCTGGGTGCTCGCCGGTCAGCACTCCGGCGGGGGCCTGGCGATGGTGGTGGCCCGCCACTTGCGCGAGACGGCAGGCGTGCCCGCCCCGTCGGCCCTGATCGTCATCTCCCCCTGGCTGGACCTGGAGCTGTCCAACGCCGGGATCACCGAGACCGACCGGGTGGATCCGGTGCATGAGCGCCGTCTGCTGCACGATGCCGCCCGCCGCTACGCCCGTCGGACCCCGCTGGGGGACCCAGATCTCTCGCCGATCAACGGCAGCCTCGAGGGCCTGCCGCCGCTGCATCTCAGCGTGGGGCTGAAGGATCTGTTCCTGCCGGATGTGCGGGTGGCGCGTCTGCAGCTTGAGGAGCACGGCGCGGATCTCGCCTACCGCGAGGTGAGCGGGCGCCTGGGGCTGCAGCTGATGCCGCGCAAGGGCGAGGACATCGAGCGGCTGCATCGCGAGCACGCCGAGCTCGTGGCCCGCGCCCTGGGCCGCTGAGTCACGGCTCGACGATCACCAGCGCCGCCCCCGAGGAGCAGTGCCGCCCGTCCGACCGCCCCGGCAGGGTGCGGATCATTCCCGCGATCAGCAGGCCGTGCCCCACCGTGTAGGTGAGCATCACCAGCTCCGTGCTGTACGCGATCGAGGCGCCCGGCAGGAACCAGTCCATCCCCAGCAGGGAGCTGGACAGCAGGAACAGGGTCCCGCCCATCCACGTCCACCCATTGCCGCCGACGGACAGGAACGCCATGGCCGTCAGCGCCACCGCGTACAGCACCACCAGCGGCAGCAGCGGCCCGGCACCATCGGCGCAGGCCACGAACAGGGCGATCACCACCGCCCCGTAGGGGATCGCGAGCATGATGCGCAGCGGGTCGCGCGAGCGCAGCCACAGCGGCCACAGCGCGAGCGCGTAGCAGGTCAGCGCGCCGAGGAAGCCGAGCGCCGCAATGGTCTGCATGTGCTGCGGCCCCACCTGCCCGAGGGTGTCTCCCGCCCAGGCGCACAGCAGCCCCAGCGACAGCAGTGACACGGTGCGCGAGCGCATCGGCACCGCGGTCAGCAGCGCCCCCAGCAGCAGCGGGGCGAACAGCGGCTGGGAGGCGCGGGCGAGGGAATCGACCTGCTGCAGAAGCGCACCGATGTGCACCACCGCCGTGAGGACATACAGCCCCCACATCAGGCGGTTGAAGGAGCGCAGGGAGAGCACCCGTCCAGCCTAAGAACTGGCGCTCACCTGCACCACTGCTACGAGGTTCCGGACCGGTCACGGCCCGGTCACAGCCCGGTCACAACCGGGCGGCGCGCCTCAGATCTGCCCTCACATCTGCTCGGGCGCGCTCACGCCGAGAGCCCCCAGGCCCGCCACGAGCACCTGCTCAGTCAGCCGCGCGAGAGCGAGCCGTCCCGCCCGCACCTGCGCATCGGACTCCTTGAGGATGGGGGAGGCCTCGTAGAAGCTTGTGAACGCCTGCGCGAGGGTGAACAGGTAGGCGCACAGCCGGTGCGGCTCATACTCGGTGCCGACGGTCTCGAGCGTGGGCGCGAAGTCCAGCAGCGCGAGCGCGAGCGCCCGCTCCGCCGAGTCCACCACCCGCGGAGTCTCCCCGGCATCGATGCCCTGGGCCTGCGCCTTGCGCTGGATCGAGCGGATGCGCGCCACCGCGTACTGCAGGTACGGGGCGGTGTTCCCGGTCAGGGCGAGCATGCGGTCCAGGTCGAAGACATAGTCGGAGTCGTGGGCGGTGGACAGGTCCGCGTACTTCACCCCGCCGATGCCGATCTGCCAGGCGATCTGTGCGCGCTCCTCCTCCGGCAGGTCCCCGCGCAGCTCGTCGATCACGCCCCGGGCCTTGGTGACCGCTTCCTCGAGCAGCGCCATGAGGCGCAGGCTCGAGCCGGAGCGGGTGCGCAGGATCTTCCCGTCCTCGCCAAGGACCGAGCCGATCTTCACGTGCTCGGCCTGGACCTCCTCCGGCAGCCAGCCAGCTTCGCGGGCGGTGGCGAACACCATCTGGAAGTGCAGCTGCTGCGCGGCGCCCACCACGTAGGCGATGCGGTCCGCCTGCAGCGTCCGCACGCGGTGGCGGATCGCCGCGAGGTCCGTCGTGGCGTAGCCGTACCCGCCATCGGACTTGCGGATGATCAGCGGCAGCGGCGCCCCGTCCCGCCCGGTGAAGCCCTCCGGGAACACGCACAGCGCCCCGTCGGAGATCCGCGCGATCCCCGCGGCCTCGAGGTCATCGCACACCGCCGCGAGGGCGTCGTTGTAGGTCGACTCCCCGGCAAGGTCCGCGTCGGTCAGGGTCACATCGAGCATGTCGTAGATGCGGTGGAAATAGCCCTTGGACAGCTCCACCAGCTGCGACCAGATCCGCAGGGTCGGCGCATCCCCGCCCTGCAGGGTCGCCACCCGCTGCCGGGCCCGGGCCGCGAAATCCTCATCGGTGGTGAACTTCGCATTCGCCGCCTGGTAGAAGGCATTGGGGTTGGTGCGCAGCAGATCCGCCTCGGCGCTGTCCTCACCGACCTCCAGCAGATGCTCGATGAGCATCCCGAAGGGGGTGCCCCAGTCGCCGATGTGGTTCTGCCGCACCGGGGTGTGACCCAGCTGCTCGAGGGTGCGCACGATCGCATCGCCCACCACGGTGGTGCGCAGATGGCCGACGTGCATCTCCTTGGCGACGTTCGGCGCCGAATAGTCGACCACCACCCGCCGGGGCTGCTGTGGGGTGGTGATGCCGAGGGTCCCCCCGGCGGCCATCTCCGCGGTGCGCTCCGCGATCCACGCGGTCGTCAGGTCGATGTTCAGGAAGCCGGGTCCGGCGATCTCCGGGGGGTCGGCGATGCCCTCGAGGTCCAGGTGGGCGACGATGTCCGCGGCGATATCGCGGGGTTTGCGCCCCAGGCGTTTGGCCAGGCCCATCGCGGCATTGCACTGGAAGTCCGCGAACTGGGAGGGACGGATGATGGGGTCCGCATCGGCGTACTCGGGCCCGAAGGCGGCGGCGAAAGCGGACTGAAAGCGCTCGGCGAGCGCGGTCTCGAGGGCAGGCATGCGCCCAGGGTAGTGGCCGTCGCTCCGACGCGGCGCCTAGGGTTGGTGCATGAGAAGCATCCTCACCCTGATCCTGAACATCATCTGGCTGCTCACCGCGGGCTGGTCCCTCTTCCTCGGGTACCTGATCGCCGGTGCGCTCGCGTGCCTGCTCATCGTCACGATCCCCTTCGGTCTGGCGTCCTTCCGCATCGCCGGCTTCGTGATCTGGCCCTTCGGTCGGGAGGTTGTGGACACCGGCCGCGGCGGTGCCGCGAGCGCGATCGGCAATGTCATCTGGTTCGTCATCGCCGGGTGGTGGCTCGCCCTCGCGCATGTGGCCACCGCCCTTGCGCAGGCGGTGACGATCATCGGCATCCCCATGGCCTGGGCGAACCTCAAGCTCATTCCCGTCACGTGCTTCCCCTTCGGCAAGCAGGTGATGGATTCCTCCGATGCGCGCGCCCGGATGTTCCCCACCGCACGCTGAGTGCTGGATCGCACGTCGGCGCTGACCGGCGTGCCGACCGGTCTGGCGTGCGTGCGCTCCCTAAGATGCGAGAGCACTAGGCGTCTCACCCCAGGAGAAGTGGTCGATGGATTCGCATCCGCGCCCGGACCGTGGCCGCGACGCGGATTGGATCTTCGCGGTCGATGATCCGCACAGCATGCCCACCGAGACCCTTCCGGACCCCGCCGAGTTCGAGAGCTACGCCTCCCAGCTGCTGGCCCGCCGCGGAGCCCGCCCCGCCCTGCCGCCCGCGCCCGAGACGCACCAGGAGCAGGATGCGCAGCCCGATACCCACACCGACCAGATCCCGGTGATCACGGACCCGTCGGCCCCCCTGGAACGGGTGCCGACGGCTGAGCCGGACCCGGATGCCCCGTCCGCCTCGGGGGCGCATCCGGTGAGCTACGCCCGCTCCGGCACCACCCCGAACGCCGAGGACGAGGACGGCTCCGCCATCGGCGGTTTCCAGATGCCCGAACGGTTCAAGGACCTGGGCCTGTTCGATGCGCTGCGGGATCTGCTGGCCCTGGTGAGCTTCGCGGCGGCGCTCACCACGACCTTCACCGTCGCGGAAGTGCCGGTGCTGGAACTGGCGGGGAAGCTCGCGATCGGGGTAGGCATCGCCGCGATCCTCATCGTCCACGCGCTGCGCTGGATCCCCGATCATCCGCCGCTGGGGCTGATCCGGGTGCTGCGAATCGGCGGGATGCTACCAGCCCTCCTGGTGCCCGCCGCGGCGCTGGTCGCGGACCTGGTGACCTCCCTGCCGCTGCTGTTCGCATCCCTGCCCGACGGCCCGCCCGTCGGCATCGGGGTAGGCGTGAGCCTGGTGCTGCTGGGCGGAATCGTGGGCTTCGAACCCCGCGCCCACGGCGGCTACCTGCCGCGGCCGCGCGCCCTGCGGGCCTCGCGGACAGTGCTGCTCGTCATCGCCGGAGCCGCCGCGGTGTGGGCGCTGCTGGCGCTCGTGATGATCATCGGCCGCCTGTTCACCACCGGCTGGGGCTACTCCCTCATGACCTTCGCGCACACCATGATCTCGGTGCTGCTGCTGGGCATCGTGCTGGTCTCCGGGCTGCGCCGGGAGCGGACCTGGTACGTGTTCTCCGCTGCCGCGGTCGCGGGGCTGGTGATCCTGTCGCTCGCCGACAGCACCCTGGGCCTGCACTTCGCCGCCCCCGGTTCGGCCGCCAGCTCCTTCGTGTGGCTGCCGTTCCTGTTCGCCGCCTTCGGCGTGATGATCTCCCGCTCCTTCGTCCGCTCGATGCCGGTGTCGTTCCGCCGCACCGACTGGCTCGTGTTCACCGTGCGGGCCTTCGAGTTCAGCATCCTCATGCACGGCGCCGCCATGCTGTGGCACCTCATCGCCGCGATCGTGGCGCTCGGCCCCTCGGGGCAGGCCCCCGGCGGACCGGTCATCCACCTCATCGATGCCGTGGTGTGCGTGTGCTTCGTGGTGGTGTCCCTGTTCGGGCGCTCCGCCCTGCTGACCCGCCCGGCGGTCTCCGCGCGCGCAAGCGGGGTCGTGGCCGGGCTGGTGCTCACCGTCATCGGCTTCCTCGCCGTCATCGTCAACTCTCTGGCCATGGCGATCGGGGCGGGCCTGGTCACCGGGGGGCTCGCCCTTGTGCTCGGCATCGCGGTGGGGCTCATGCTCACCGTCCCCGCGCCCGTGCGCGACGAGTTCGGTGCCCCGGATCTCACCCGCATGTTCGCTGATTTCCGTGCCCGCGACACCGGGCGGATCTCCCTGCTGGACCAGGTGCCCGATGTGCGTGAGGAGACCGCCCGGCAGAAGGTCTTCCCCACCTCCTGATCCCGGGCATCCCCGCCC
>NZ_JALLAL010000060.1:0-14497 GCF_023062615.1 Brachybacterium sp. Marseille-Q7125
ACCCTGAAGGTGCTCCTTCGACCTTGGAGAATTGGACCCTAAGTAAGCCCTATTCTTCCAGGTCAGGAGCACCTTTCCGCGTCTACGACCACCCCTCGGACACCTCAACGATGAAAGCCCGAGGCTAAGGCGCGAGGCCCTCGCGGTCACCCAATATCCGCGCGACCAGCTCATCCTCGCTATGCCGCTCATCGCGGATGACCTCGCCGGGCAGTGCAAGCACGTCGTTGTTGACGTACCAGGGGGCGACCTGTTCATCGCTGACATGGTCGGCGATGGGCTTCAGCGCGTGGCGCCGGAGCGTTTCCGGGAGGCTGACATCGAGGTAATACACGAGCGACGGCCCGTCATGGCCGGCGATGAGCCGCTCGCACATCTGCTGGTAGCAGGCCGATCTAAAGATGCCCTCGAGGACGGTGATGCGGCCACGCGCCAGACAGTGGCGCACCACCAGCTCGACCAGGCTGTCGACTACTTCCATCCCAATGTCCAGCTAGCTTCATCGGCGGCCGTCCGAGAGCATGGAGGATAGGAGTATGAAAACCTGGGAAGCCCGCGCCGCTGCCTATGACCGTTCCTTCGGCAAGCTGTGCGCGGGACCGATCGACCGTCTGCTCGACGACACCGGCTCGGGATCCCTCCTGGACGCCGGCTGCGGCACGGGGACCCTGGGGGCGCGGGCCGAGTCGCGCGGCCGCACCGTCACCGCGTTCGACGCGGAAGCAAGCATGATCGGCATCGCCCGCGAACGGTTGCGCGGGCCGGCGATCCAGGCTGCCCTGCCTGAGCTCCCGATGATCGACGGCGCGTTCGATGCCGTCGCCGCGAACTTCGTCATCAACCACGTCGGACGCCCCGCCGACTCCGTCGCCGAGCTTGCGCGTGTCACGCGCTCCGGTGGGCTGATCGCGATGACGGCCTGGCCAGCACCCCCAGCCGGCGGGTGGGGAGACTTCATCGGGAGCATCTTCCGCGCTGCGGACGTCGTGCCCATACCGAGTCAGAACCTCGATCGATCCCTCGACTTTGAACGGAGCATCCGAGGGCTCGGAGCTCTTGCCGAGACGGCTGGTTGCGAAATCTCCGCTGCAACGGAACTGCACTGGGTGTGGTCCATCCGGCCGGATGATCTTTGGGCGGGCGTCGAGGGTGGCATCGCCGTCGTGGGCGCAACCTACCTAGCCCAATCTCCCGCCATCCGGAGAGCCGTGAAGGACCTCTTCTTCGAAAGGTGCTCCCAGGCGACCAGCGCCACCGGTGAGCTCGAGTTCCCCACGGAAGCGGTATACGTCCTGGCCAAGAAGCCGTGAGCCGGGGCAGGCTCTCTTCCTACATCTCGCGGCATGATTCGGCTGCCGGCCACTCCATTCAACCAGCTGAGCCGAGGGTGACGACCAGGGTGTGAGCCTCGCGGCCTAACACCCCCAACTGTCACCTGATCGTGCGGCAGACCCGGTCGAGGATCTACCCCGATCAGAAGTAAGCCCCTACAGTCGGTCGACCGTTTGCCAGTAACGCGAACCTGACAGCAGTCCTCGCAGTCCCCGGTGCGGCTGCTGTCGGCTCGGATCTCGTTGGGGTACTGCATCAGTCGACCTCGCACCATCGGCCGGGCGCCCCGGCCACCGGTCAAAACCTCGATGATCAGCAGTGCGAGGCGGCTCACAGCGATTCTGGTCGTGAGCACCGAAATCATCCGGTAGAGTTGTCCAGGTCGCCCCGGGAGCGGGGAGATGCAGATGGCCCTGTAGCTCAGTTGGTTAGAGTGCCGCCCTGTCACGGCGGAGGTCGCCGGTTCAAGCCCGGTCAGGGTCGCCCGTCACGAAGGCCCCGGACACACGTCCGGGGCCTTCGTCGTGCGTGGGCTGCTCGGACTCGGCCCGGGCGCTGCTCTCCGATCAGTGCAGCACCCGCCCCACCACTTACCCCGCAGTACCGCGGGTCTCAATACGCTAGACGCACACGCACCCGCACCAGGCCGAGACATGTGGTGGCGCCACAGCGGAGACGCGTCGGGGCGTCGGCGCACAGCCGCGTGGCATGCCTTACACCAGCCGATACCGGTTCGCAGCCAAGCCGCGCCACCTGCTACTCTGAGCTCCGGCCGTCGGCACGGCCACGGCTCTGTAGCTCAGTTGGTAGAGCGTTCGACTGAAAATCGAAAGGTCACCGGATCGACGCCGGTCGGAGCCACCGCAGCACGAAGCCCCCTGGCAAACCCCAGGGGGCTTCGTCGTTCCCGCGGCACGGACGCTGACTGGTGCGGAGGGGCAGTCAACCGCCCCGTCCAGGATGACGGACAGGCCCGCAGCGTCCTTTCCCCCGCGCCCCCGCATGCCACTTAGGCTGGGCGGCGTGCGCCTCGAGCGTCGGGGCGCACAGCCTGGGCCCACACCCCAGGCCACCGACCCCATCTGCGGAGGGACAAGGATGTCGACGGAGAACCCGGATCTCGCGATCGCCCAGCAGGCGACGCTGCGCCCCATCACCGAGATCGCCGAGAAGGCGGGCGTGCCCGAGGAGGCGCTGGTCCCCTATGGCACCACGAAGGCCAAGGTGGATGTCCGGAAGATGACCCCGAGCAGCGAGCAGGGCAAGCTCGTGCTGGTCTCGGCGATGTCGCCCACCCCGGCGGGTGAGGGCAAGTCGACCACCACGGTGGGTCTGGCCGATGCCTTCTCCCTCAAGGGCATGAAGACGATGGTGGCGCTGCGTGAGCCGGCGCTGGGCCCCGTGATGGGTATCAAGGGTGGCGCGACCGGCGGCGGCCACGCCCAAGTGGTGCCGATGGAGGACATCAACCTGCACTTCACCGGCGACTTCCACGCCATCCAGATCGCGAACAACACCCTCGCCGCGCTCGTGGACAACCACATCCACCAGGGCAATGAGCTGAACATCGACGCGCGCCGCATCCAGTGGAAGCGCGTCGTGGACGTCAACGACCGTGCACTGCGCAAGGCCGTGATCGGCCTGGGCGGCCCCGCCCAGGGCGTGCCGCGTGAGGATGGCTTCGACATCGTCGTGGCCTCGGAGATCATGGCGATCCTGTGCCTGGCCACGGACCTCGAGGACCTGCAGGCGCGCATCGACCGGATCGTCGTCGGCTTCACCTACGACCGCAAGCCCGTCACCGTGGAGGATCTGCAGGTCGGCGGCGCGATCACGATGCTGCTGAAGGACGCGCTGCTGCCGAACCTGGTGCAGACCCTCGGCGGCACCCCCGCCCTCGTGCACGGCGGCCCGTTCGCGAACATCGCCCATGGCTGCAACTCCCTGGCCGCGACCCGCCTGGCGCTGTCGCTGTCGGAGATCACCGTGACCGAGGCCGGCTTCGGTTCGGACCTCGGCGCCGAGAAGTTCTTCGATATCAAGTCGCGTCTGGGCGATCTGCGGCCCGATGCCGCCGTCGTCGTCGCGACCGTCCGCGCTCTGAAGATGCACGGCGGCGTGGCGAAGGATGACCTGGCCACCGAGAACATCGACGCCGCGATCCAGGGCACCGACAACCTGCGCCGCCACGTCGAGAACGTGCGCAAGTTCGGCCTGGAGCCGGTGATCGCCCTGAACCGCTTCCCCTCCGACACCGAGGCGGAGATCGACGCGGTCCTGGGCTGGGCGAAGGAGAACGGCTTCCGCGCGGCGCTGTCCGAGGTGTGGGCCAAGGGCGGCGAGGGCGGCCTGGCCGTCGCCGAGCAGGTGCTGGCCGTCATCGAGGAGGGCACCGCCGACTTCCACCAGCTGTACGACCCGGAGATCGGTGTGGAGGAGGCCCTGCGCACCCTCGCCAAGGAGGTCTACGGCGCCGACGACGTGGTGTTCGAGGACCGCGCCCCGATGCAGCTGCGGATGCTCAAGCGCAACGGCTGGGACAAGCTGCCGGTGTGCGTGGCGAAGACCCAATACTCCTTCAGCGATGATCCGAAGGCGCTCGGCGCCCCGACGGGCCACGTGCTGCATGTGCGTGACCTGGTGCCGAAGATCGGTGCGGGCTTCGTGGTAGCGCTGACCGGCGCGATCATGACGATGCCGGGCCTGCCCAAGCAGCCGGCCGCCCTGCGCATGGGCGTCACCGAGTCCGGGGATTCCGTGGGTCTGTTCTGATCCGCCGACGGACCCGGCCGGGCGACCGGCCCGGGTTCGTCCGGCCCCGCGAGGACGATGCGACGGCCCCGGCGCGGGCATCCGATGATCGGGTGCTCGCGGCGGGGCCGCTGCATGTCAGGGGGCCGATGGGGCCTAGTGCCCTCAGCGCCGCACGTCGCGCTCGGCGACCTCCTCGGCTTCGCGCTCGGTCTCGTCCTCGAGGTCGATGTCGATATCCGCGTCCACGACCTCCTCGTCCCCCACTTCGGCGCCGGCTTCGGGCTCTTCCCAGTTCTCCTCCACCAGTGGGTCGACGCCCGAGGTGACGACGTTCTCGGGGAAGCGGTCCTCGCCGCCCTCGGACATGCCCTGCAGCTCATCGGTCTCGTCGATGAAGCCATCCTCGTCATCGTCCTCGTCGTCGGCGTCGGCCAGACGCGGAGAGAGCTCGTCGATCGCGTAGTCGCCGCCGCGCACGAAGCCGCGTCGGAACGCTGCGCGTCCCACCATGACGCTCGCCACCGGCACGGCGAGCGCCTGCGCCAGCAGCACCACCAGCAGGAATGCGGCCAGCGACCAGGATTCCGCGGCGAGCGACGCCCCGGACAGCACCAGGATCAGGCCCAGCATCTGCGGTTTCGAGGCGGCGTGGATGCGCATGAGCACGCCCTCGAAGCGGTTCACACCGATCGCGGCCACAAGTCCCAGCAGCACCCCGCCGCCCATGAGGATCGCAGCGATGATCTCGACGATGCTCATCGGCCATCCTCCGTCCGGTCCCGGCGCTGGCCGACATCGGACCCGCCGCGCCGAGCGGCATCGGCCCCAGCGCGCTGGCCGGCGTCGGCCCCGAGGCGCTCCCCCGCGCCCCCGGCCTGCGGCCAGTGCTCGTATGCGGCGGCGCTCGCCGCTCCGGGCTCGAAGCGGTTCACCGGCCCGTCACTGTCCGGATCCTCCTGCGCAGCCGAGAAATGCACCGCGTCCAACGGCCCGGTGGTCGTGGACGGTTCATCAGGGTGGGGGCGCAGATGCGCCCCGCCGGGCTCCTCGCGCGCCACGAAGCGGGCGAAGGTCACGGTCGCGATGAAGGCGAGCGCCGTCAGTCCGAGCATCGCCGGGCCCGCCCAGGCGGCCTCGGCCCGTGCGGTGTACAGCGCCATCGCCATCACCACGAGGGTGACCAGGAAGTCGGAGGAGATGGCGCGGTCCAGAATGGTGGGGCCGATGATCATGCGGTACACCACGGCGAGCGCCGCGATCGCCAGCAGGACCGCGTAGACGATCAGGATGATCTCGAAGCCGCTCATATCAGGCCCGCCTCCTTCAGCACCTCGCGGCGGCCGATGGCCCACAGCAGCCGCTCCTCCTGGGCGCGGACGGACCGGCGGACCTCCTCGACGTCCTCCTCGCTGCCGGCGTTGAAGGCGTGCAGGTACAGCATGCCGGTGGCGCGCTGCGCCTCGACCACCACGGAGCCGGGGATCAGGGTGCACAGCATGCCAGTGAAGGTCAGGAAGAAATCGGAGCGGGAGGCCATCTTCACGCCCACCACGGAGCCGGGCGGCTGCGGGCCCGGCCGCACCGCGAACCAGCCCACCTCGATCGCCGACCGCACGAGGTCCAGCAGGAAGCGGGCCAGGAACGTGATGAATCGCAGGGGGCGGATCGTCAGCTCATGGCCCGTCGGCGGCATCGGGAACAGCACGAACACGATCCCGGCGGCGAGGATGCCGCCCAGCACGCTCTTGAGGGACACCTCGCCCCAGAGCATGCACCACATGACCACGGCGACCAGCACCCACCGCCAGGCGCGGCGCAGCTCCCGCAGACGCGTCAGGAAGCTCATCCAGTCACCTCCCGCCCGGTGCTGTCCACGCGGTGGCCCTCACCGTCGATCTTGTAGATCAGCTCCTCGGCCGCCTCATCACCCAGCACGGCGCTGACGTACGGGGTGCGCTGCAGCACCGAGTGCGCGGCCTCCCCGGCGTAGTTCATGATCGGGCCGGCCAGGAACGTCAGCAGCAGGGAGAAGGCGATCATCGCGGCGGTTGCGCCGGTCATCACCGCGGGCATGCGCACCTCGCGGTCGATGATCTCCTGATCAGGCTCCTGCCAGAAGGCGCGGCTCCAAATCTTCGCGATCGCGTACAGGGTCAGCAGGCTCGTGATGACGCTCGCGGCGATGAGGATCCACCCGGCCGGGCGGTCGTAGGCGATGCCCGCCTCGATCAGCCCCACCTTGCCGATGAAGCCGGAGAACGGCGGGATGCCCGCGAGGTTCATGGCGGGGATGAAGAACAGGATCGCCACCAGCGGCGCGAGCTTCTGCAGGCCGCCGAGCTTGATGAGGTTCGTGGTGCCGCCGCGGTGCTCGATCAGCCCGGCGGCGAGGAACAGCGTGGACTGCACGACGATGTGGTGGGCGACGTAGAAGATCGTCGCGGCCATGCCCAGCTGGGTGACCATGCCGATGCCGAACAGCATGTAGCCCATGTGGGAGACGAGCGTGAAGGACAGCACGCGCTTGAGGTCCGTCTGCGCCACGGCCCCGAGGATCCCGATGATGAGGCTCAGCGCCGCCGCAGCCAGCAGCAGGTTGGAGATCTGCGAGGCGGGGAACAGCAGGGTCTCCAGGCGCAGGATCGCGTAGATACCGACCTTGGTCAGCAGGCCCGCGAACACGGCGGTCACGGGGGCGGGGGCCGTCGGGTAGGAGTCCGGCAGCCAGGCGCTCAGGGGGAACAGCGCCGCTTTGATGCCGAAGGCCACCAGCAACATCAGCTCGAGGATCATGCGGGTGCCGGGCTGCACCCCGTCCAGGCGCACCGCGAGCTCGGCCATGTTCACGGTGCCGGCGGCGGCGTACACCGCGGCGATGCCGGCCAGGAAGATCACGGAGCTGAGCAGGGAGACGACGACGTACGTGGTGGCGGCGCGGACGCGGGACGCGGAACCACCCAGGGTCAGCAGCACATAGGACGCCGCCAGCAGCACTTCGAAGCCGACGTACAGGTTGAACAGGTCACCGGCCACGAAGGCCATCGACACTCCGGCGACCAGCGCGAGGTATGTCGGGTAGTAGATCGCCACCGGGGTGCGTTCGGTATTCTCCGAGACGGTCTGGGCGCTCGAATACACCAGCACCGCGAGGGTCACGAAGCTGGAGACCAGCAGCATCAGCGCGGTCAGCCGGTCCGCGACCAGGGTGATGCCTATTTGCGGGGTCCAGCCGCCGATGCGCAGCACCAGCACGCTCTCCTGGGTGACGTGGTAGCCGAGCACGATCGCGACGGTGAAGATCGCGACCAGCGTCAGGATCGCCAGCCACATCTGCACCCGCGCGTGGTGGCGCAGGATCAGGGTGACAGCCGCCCCGCCGAGCGGCAGCAGGACGGGTAGGGCCAGCAGCAGTTCCATGCTCAGCGATCCCCCCGTCCCTCGTCCGCGTGGCGCGTGTGCTCATCGATCGGTTCTGCGGTGCCGGGCGGCCGGTGGCCCGGGTCCGTGGCCGGTCCGGTGCCCGGGGCGGCCACGGCGGAGCGTGGATCCTGCTCGTCGGCCCCGGGGACGGCCGGGGTCGCGCCGGTGGCGGTCCCACTGCTCGTGGTGGGGATCGCGCCGGTGCGCAGGGCCCGACGGGTGCGCGGCGGCAGCGGATCCTCCTCGGCATCGGCCTCGGTGTCGTCGTGAGGCACATCCTCAGCGCCTGTGAGGTCCCCGCCCAGCGGGTCGTCGTTCTCCGGGGGCAAGAGCCCCTGGGAGCTCGCGAGGGCGCCGCGGCGGGATTCCTCGGTGAGGGCCTGGTGCCACGGCAGGTCTGCTGCACCCTCGTTGCGCTGGCGGCGGCGCCGCAGCACGCGGCGGTCCTCCACGTCGTCGGGCACCTCGTCGTGGCCGAACAGCTGCCAGGCGCGGTAGGCGAGGGCCACCCCGAGCGCGGTGATGCCCAGGGAGATCACGATCGCGGTGAGCACCATCGCGAACGGCAGCGGGTCGGTCATCTCCCGCGGATCACCGGTGCCTTCGAACGGCGGCGCGCCGGGCACCCCGGCGGCGATGATGAACAGCAGGTTCACGCCGTTGCCGAACACCACATAGCCCAGGATGATGCGGGTCAGCGTGCGTTCGAGCATGAGGTACACGCCGCAGGCGATCAGCACCCCGGCGGTCAGCAGCAGCGTGAGACTAACGGGCATCGGTCTCCGCCTCCTGCTGCAGGTCGATCTGCGATCCCAGGGAGCGCAGGAAGTCCAGGAGCACGCCCACGACCACGAGGTACACGCCGAGGTCGAAGATCAGGGCGCTCGGGAAGTGCAGCTCTCCCAGCAGCGGCACGTGCACCACCGGGGTGGCGGACTCGAAGATCGTGCCCCCGAACAGCAGCGGCAGCACCGCGGCGGAGACCGCGAGGGCCATGCCGGTGCCGAGCACCAGACCGGCCTGCACGGGCGCTGCCTCCGAGAGTTCGTAGCGGCCGCCGGCGAGGTAGCGCAGCGCGAGCGCGAGCCCCGCCACAAGGCCGCCGGTGAACCCGCCGCCGGGCAGGTTGTGACCGGCCATGAGCAGGTAGATCGAGAACATCATGAGCATCGGGAAGCCGATGCGGGTGATGACCTCGAGGATCACCATGCGGCGTTCGGGGGCGAGAGTCAGACCCGCGCTCAGCCAGGTGCGCCACCGGTTGTCGCCGATGACCTCATCGGGCCGGGCATCGAAGTCCAGGACGTTCTGCGGCAGGTCGCTGTCGGTGCGGCGCCGCCAGATGGAGGTGGAGCCGTCGTCGAGGTCCCGCACCCGGGAGATGGGCCGCTCACGCCGGGTGACGAAGATCAGGGAGGCCACGCCCGTGGCGACCACGAGCAGCACGCCGATCTCCCCGATCGTGTCCCACACACGGAAGTCCACGAGGGTCACGTTCACGACGTTGTGCCCGCCGCCCTCGGTGTACGCCGGTTCGATCAGGCCCGGCCCCAGGGCCTCGCGGTAGCGGGCATCGGCCGCGTACAGAGCTGCGCCGCACATGACGATCGCGGTGGTGATGGCCACCACCCAGCGGGCGAGGGCGCCGAACCGCAGGGGCCGACGGGAGAAGTGCAGGGGCAGGCGGCGCAGCACCAGCACGAGTACGACGGTCATCGCGGTCTCGACGAGCACCTGCGTGGTGGCGACATCGGGTGCGCCGGCGGCGAGGAACAGCAGGGCAGCGCCGTAGCCGGTGACGGTGATGAGGAAGACGGCGCGCAGGCGGCGGCGGGAACGGACCACGCCGATGCCGGCGAGCACCACGACCGGCAGGACGATCAGCTCGATCGGATTGTGGAACAGCACCAGGTTGTCCGGCACCGGCGACTGGGTGAGCGCCACCGGAGTGACCAGGGCGATCAGCACCACGAACATCGTGCCCAGGGTGTAGGGCAGGGAGCCGCGCTGGAACAGCGGGGTGATCGCGACGGACAGCGAATCCGTGGCGCGCAGGATGCGGCGGAAACCACGCTCGGAGTCGATGATATCCAGGGCCCGCTCCCCCGCCCAGCTCTGCGGGGACACCGCCTTCTGGAAGCGCTGGAAGGGCCGAGCGAGAAGGCACAGCACAAGCCCCAGGGCGAGGGTCACGACGGAGGCCAGCAGCGGCACGCCCAGGTGCGGGATGACCACCAGGTGCACTTCCTGGGTGGTGTCCGGCAGGACACCGGCGGCGCCGCGCAGCACCTCCTCCAGGGGGGCGGCCACGAGCGGGAGGCCCACGCTGAGCACGGCGATGATCGCCGGCGGCAGCCAGTACAGAACGGAGATGCTGGGCTGGGCGACGGGCGGGGCGCCGGGGGCGCGACCGAAGGCGCCCTTCACGAAGCGCCACGAGTACGCGACGGTCAGCACCGACCCGGCGACCAGGGCGATCAACAGCAGACGCTGCAGGCCGCCGCCGTACCACAGGGCGGAGTAGATCGACTCTTTCGCGACGAAGCCGTACAGCGGCGGGATCGCCGCCATCGACGCGGCGGAGACGGTGCCGATCACCGCGGTGACGGGCGCGACCTTCCACACCCCGGACAGCACGCGCAGGTCGCGGGTGCCGAACTGCTTGTCGATGATGCCGACCACCATGAACAGCGGCGCCTTGAACACCGAGTGGGCGATCAGCATCGCCAGGCCCGCGAGGATCGCATCATGCGTGGCGAGCCCCGTCACGGCGGTGAGGAAACCCAGCTGGGAGACGGTGCCGTAGGCCAGCAGGAGCTTGATGTCGGTCTGCCGCAGAGCCCGCCAGCCGCCCACCAGCATGGTGACCGCGCCGAGGGCGACGAGGATCCCGGCGACGACCTCGAGGAACGTCAGCGCGGGGGCGAGCCGCAGGATCAGGTAGATCCCCGCTTTGACCATCGCCGCGGCATGCAGGTACGCGGAGACGGGGGTGGGGGCGGCCATCGCGCCGGGCAGCCAGAAGTGCGTGGGAATCATCGCGGACTTCGTCGTGGCGCCGGCCAGCATGAGCACCATCGCGGTGACCAAATACGGGCCGGCATCGGCCCACATCGGATCCGTGACGATCTGGGAGAAGCGCATGCTTCCGGCGGCGTAACCGGCCATCAGCAGGCCCACCAGCATCGCCAGGCCCCCGACGGTGGTGGAGATCAGGGCGTTCAACGCGGCACGACGGGAGGCCTGCTTATCCTGGTAATGCCCGATCAGCAGGTAGGAGAAGACAGTGGTCAGCTCCCAGAACACGTACATGACCATGACGTCGTCGGTCAGCACGAGACCCACCATCGCCCCGGCGAAGGCGGTCAGCACGCCGGCAAAGCGTCCCAGGCCCGCCTCGGTGTCCTTGAAGTAGCGGGCGCAGTAGGCCAGCACGAGCGCACCGATGCCGGTCGCGATGACGGCCAGCACCCAGGACAGGGTGTCCAGGCGCATCGCCAGGTCGATCCCGAAGGCGGGGATCCAGGGCACTGACTGTTCGATCGGCGCATCGGCCAGGGCGCGCGGATCATGGGTCAGCAGCCAGATCGCGGAGGCGCCGGGCACCGTGGCCAGCAGGTAGAAGGCGTTGCGGCCGATGCTGCGCACCAGGATGGGGCCCACGACCGCCGCCACTAAGTGGGCGAGCAGCATCGTGAACACAGGGGTACTCCATCCGGCAGGGAGTTGGGAAGCGGCCGACGCCATCTTACGGGAGGACCCCGGTCGTCCCTGAAGCGATGGTGAGGGTCAGGGGACGCGCAGGACCGGCCGGGCCCCGTCGGCCCCCTCCCCTTTCTTCCGCTCCCCCGGCTGGCTATGGCGGCTTCGAGCACCCTCTGATCCGTACAGTGGCCCCATGGACTCCTCCCCGGACCCCAGCGCGTCCTCCCCTGCCCTGTCTCCCGCCCCGTCCCCCGTCGGCCGCTCCGGGCGTCCCCCGGTGGCCTCCTTCGCCCTGTGGGACGGTGGCATGTCCGCCTTCTCCTCGGTGATCCTCACCTTCGTGTTTGCCACCTACGTGGCCAGCGGCGTCGCCACCCACGGCGCCGTCGGGGAGGCGGAGATCGAGGCGGCGAAGGCCCATGGCTCCCAGACCCTCGCGGGCTGGCAGTCCATCGGCGCGGTCGCCGTGGCGCTGCTCGCCCCGCTGCTGGGGAACCTGGCTGACCGCGGCGGGGCCCGCAACGCCCTGCTGCGCATCTTCACCATCGCCACCGTCGCGATCGTGGCGCTGATGCCGCTGGTGAAGCTGGATGCTGACTACCTCACCCTGGGCGCGATCCTCATCGCCCTTGCGGTGGTCACGAGCGAGCTCGCGGGCGTGTTCGTCAACTCTGTGCTGCCGGAGATCTCCACCCCCGCCAATCGCGGCCGGATCTCCGGGACCGCATGGGCGGTGGGCTACTGGGGGTCAATCCTGTGCCTGGGACTGGTGCTGGTGCTGTTCGTCATGCCCGGCACCGGTGTCCTCGGGATCACGGCGGAGGACGGCTGGAACTACCGGGCCATCCCGATCTTCGTCGCGATCTGGATTCTGCTGGGCTGCCTGCCGCTGATGCTGCGGGCCCCGCGTCACCACGCCACGTCGCCAGGCGAACCGTGGAACCCGTGGCAGGGGTACGTGCAGATCATCCAGCGGGTCATCCGGGCGTTCCGGCACGAGCCGATCATGCTGCAGTACCTCGTGGCCTCCGCGATCTACCGCGATGGCCTGGGTGCGGTGTTCTCCATCGCCGGGGTGCTCGCGGCGAACGCCTACGGCTTCTCCACGGTGGAGGTGATCATCTTCGGGATCGTCGCGAACCTCGTGGCCGGTTTCGGGGTGTTCCTGGGTGGCCGGGTGGATGACCGGCTGGGGCCGCGCGTGGTGATCATCGCCGGCTGCCTCGGCATCATCGTGCTGGGGATGATCGTGTTCCTGTTCTCCTCCACGCTCGTGTTCTGGATCGTGGGGCTGATGATCTGCCTGTTCGTCGGCCCGGTGCAGTCCGCCTCCCGGAACCTGCTCACGCGCCTGTCCCAGCCCGGGCGGGAGACCGAGAACTTCGGGCTGTACGCCACCACCGGGCGGGCCCTCGGGTTCCTGGGCACCGGCGCGTTCACCGTAGTGGTGGCGCTGCTGGGCGATACCCGCTCGGGGATCCTCGGGATCGTGCTGGTGCTCGCGCTCGGGCTCGTGGCGTTCGTGCCGATCAAGCTGGGCGCCGCCGGGCGAGCCGCGCAGGAGGCGTGAGGCGCCAGAGCGACGGGGTAAGGGCGCGGTGCTGTGCGCGCAGGGGCCGACGGGGGCAGCGCACCATCGGCGCTGGGGTGCCGGTGATGAGCCGCCGGGGCCTTAGGCCAGATCTGCGGGGTCCACGAGGAAACCGCCCGCATCGAGCACATACCCGCCGACGGTCTCCGTGAGCAGGCCCGCGATCAGGCCGACACGCTGATACGCCACCTGCCAGCGCTCGGACGTCGCCGCATCAGGCATCTCGATGCCGCCTTCACCCTCATCGACCGGCAGGTGCACGATCTGGTAGTCCACCGCATCGCGCAGCCAGTCCACCTGCGCGAGCGCCGAATGCTGGTCGGCGCGCCCCACCCGCACGGCGAGCTCATCACCCGTCTCGAGCGGCACCGTCACGCTGTATCCGGCGCGCGACACATCTTCAGGGATTTCGTCGAGCTCCGCTTCCGGGGCCAGCGGCGCGATGAGCTCCGCAAAGGACTCCGGAGCGAGCGCGTGGGGGCTGACCACCGTGAGGTCCCGCTCGCAGAACGGGTGCGGCTCCAGGCGCGTCCCCGAGTCCGTGACAACCGCGCCGTACAGGCGCCGGCCCAGCGCCCACGCGAGGTCCAGGGCCTCCCGCTCAGCGCCCATCGGCTCCCCGTCCGGGAATGCCCGGCCGTAGCCGCGCGGATCCCCGATGGTCAGCTGCGTCGGCTCATCGCGCTGTCGCGGCACCTCCAGGGTGAAGCGCCCGCCGCCGCGTCGCGAGGTATCCGGGATCAGCCGGGCGTCGTCGCCCAGGTCGATCACGCCATCCGCATCGGCCTGGGCGTCGGGGCGGACATTGCGGATCATCGCCAGGACATCCGCGGGATCGGTGTCCCGCGGCAGCTGCAGCCGGTGCTCGGTGCGGTCGGGGGTCGCCGGGTGGTCGGGGGTCGCGCTCACTGCTCCTCCTCGACGGGGATGACGGTGCGGTGGAAGTTCTGGGCCGAGCGCGAGGGCGTCGGGCCGCGCTGGCCCAGGTAGCGGTTGAGATTGCCGGCCGAGCCGTACGGGCGCTCCGCCGCGCTCGAAAGCCGGAAGAAGCACAGCTGGCCGATCTTCATGCCCGGCCACAGCGCCACCGGCAGCGTCGCCATGTTCGACAGCTCCAGCGTGATGTGCCCCTCGAAGCCCGGGTCGATGAAACCGGCGGTGGAATGCGTCAGCAGACCCAGTCGGCCCAGCGAGCTCTTGCCCTCCAGGCGGGCTGCGACATCATCGGGCAGCGTGATCCGCTCATACGTCGAGGCCAGCACGAACTCGCCCGGGTGCAGCATGTACGCCTCCTCCGGACCCATCGCCACCTCGCGCGTAAGCTCCGGCTGCTCCTGGGCCGGGTCGATCATCGCGTACTTGTGGTTGTCGAACAGGCGGAAGAACCGGTCGATCCGCACGTCCACGGAGGCAGGCTGGATCATCTGGGGGTCGAAGGGCTCCAGGGCCACGCGCCCGGCCTCGATCTCGGAGCGGATGTCACGGTCACTCAGCAGCACGCCGCCAGCCTAGTCCGGGCAGGCGCCGTCTCTTATACACCTCTCAAAAAAAAAAAAAAAACAGCAGATGAACTGCGAGCAGGCGCCGGCGTTCGTGCGCCAGCGTTAGCAGTTTGCCGACGACGACCTCCTGCGCAATCGCAATCCTCAGTCCCTCCCCGAGTGCATGCATGACTAACTCATCATCCTCGACATT
>NZ_JALLAL010000061.1:0-14500 GCF_023062615.1 Brachybacterium sp. Marseille-Q7125
CGTGGCCTGCACCGACGGGCTCGCCTGCGGGGAGATCGGGGCAGGGTGCATCCGGCTGATCACCGCCATGCCGCACCCCGTGCTCCGCGAGGCGGTGGGGAGGATCGTCGCGGCGGTGCAGGGGCGGGGGGGGGGGGGGGCGGTTTCCCGGGCGCCGGGCCGGCACGCGGCCGCCGGGGGGCCCGGCGCGGTGCGGGGGTGGGGGCGGCGGGCTTCTTCTCCACAGCGCCCTTGTCGGCGCTCTTCTTGGAGCTTGCGCTCTGCGCGGCGGCCTTCGCCGGGGAGGGCTTCGCCCCGGGCTTGGGGGCGCCGGATGTCTTGCCGGGGGTCGCCTTCGCGCTGTCCTTCGGCGCGGCGTCGTCACCGCCCTTGGCGGGCAGCTCGGCGCGCAGGCGGCGGGCGACGGGGGCCTCGACGGTCGAGGAGGCGGATCGGACGAACTCGCCCATGTCCTGCAGCTTCTGCAGCACGACCTTGCTCGGGTGTCCGAGCTCCTTGGCGAGCTCGTGGACGCGGACCTTAGCCACTGTTCTCCTGTCTCGGTCCGGCCGACAGAAGGGCGCGGACCACTAGTTCCTGAGGGTGCTCATGAGTGAGTACTCATCGGATGTCCATGGGTTCTTCTACCTGTTCCACGGTGGGGTGGGAGCGGAAGTCCTCGAGGTCCCGGGCCAGGAGCCCGGTGTCGACCGCGCCGCGATAGGACCGGGCGAGGCCGCCTCGCCGCAGGGCGAGGTCGAGGCATGCTGCGTCGGGATGGAGCCACGCCCCGCGGCCGGGGGCCGACCGGGTGGGGTCGAGGCGGACGCGCGGCGCACCGTCCCCGGGAGCGGACTCCCGGACCAGGCGCAGCAGCTGATCGCGCGGGGCCACCTGGCGGCAGCCCACGCATGTGCGCTCGGGACGATGGGCGGTGCGGCGTGATGCCACGCGACCTCCTCCGTTCCGGGCGCACCCGCCGAGCAGGGCTCCAGACCGCGGTGCGATCTGCGGCTCAGCTCGACGAACAGCCTCCCCAGTGTAGCGGACCGGACCTCTCCTGGCCGCAGTGGGGAGGTGTGGGCCACACCGGGCCGGTCAGTTCTGCTCCGGTACCTCGGATTCCTCGGCGCCGGGGATCGGGGCGCCCTCGGCACGGATATCGATCTTCCAGCCGGTGAGCTTCGCGGCCAGGCGGGCGTTCTGTCCGTCCTTGCCGATGGCCAGCGACAGCTGATCCTGGGGGACGATCGCGCGGACCGCCCGGCCGACTTCGTCGATGACGGTGACGGAGGTGACCTTCGCGGGAGACAGCGCCCCGCCGACGTAGGTGGCCGGGTCCTCAGCGAAGTCGACGATGTCGATCTTCTCGCCGCCCAGCTCGTTCATCACGGCGCGCACGCGCGCGCCCATCGGCCCGATGCACGCGCCCTTGGCGTTGATGCCGGGGGCGGTGGCGCGCACGGCCATCTTGGTGCGATGCCCGGCCTCTCGCGCGAGGCCCGCGATCTCCACGGTCCCGTCGGCCACCTCCGGCACCTCGAGAGCGAACAGGCACCGCACGAGGCTCGGGTGGGAACGGGAGAGGGTGATCTGCGGGCCCTTGGGGCCGCGGCGCGCCTCGGTGACGAAAGCGCGCAGGCGTCGACCATGCGAGTAGTCCTCGCCGGGCACCCGCTCATGCGGCGGCAGCACCGCTTCGACCTCGCCGAGGTCCACGAGCACCATCCGCGGGTCGCGGCCCTGTTGGATGATGCCGGAGACGATATCGCCCTCGCGATCGGCGTACTCCCCCAGCACCGCCTCATCCTCCAGGTCACGGATGCGCTGGAAGATGACCTGGCGGGCGGTGGAGGCGGCCACGCGGCCGAAGTTCTCAGGGGTGTCGTCCCATTCCTCGATCACCGTGCCGTCGGCGTCGAGCTCGCGGGCGATCACAGCGACCTCCCCGGTGGTCTCGTCGATCAGCACCTCGGAGTCACGCACCGGGTGGTCGGTGTGCAGGTAGGCGGCGTGCAGGGCGGAGCGGATTGCCTCCAGCAGCACGGGCAGGCGAATATCCCGCTCCTGCTCGAGAGCACGCAGGGCTCCCATGTCGATATCCATCTCAGCTCTCCTTCGGGGCGTCGGCCGCAGGCCGCGCAGCATGGTTCTGGGGATCCGCAGCGTAGTTCTGGGGATCCGCGGCGTGGTTCTGGGGCTCCTCAGCCAGGTTCCGGGCGCTCTCAGCAGGATCGGTCGCGGCCGCCGCGGCCAGCAGCTCGGCAAGATCCGCCGGGGGATCCAGCTCAGCTTCGATGTGGGCGCTAACCACCTCGGCGAGCGGTAGCGTGAGGTGTTCGGGAGTGCCGACGGGCCGTTTGCGGGGGCGTCCGCGCTCATCGCGGCCGGGCTCCTGGCGCAGCTGCAGCACCTCGTCCTCGAGCGCCAGCAGGCGGGCACGGTAGGCGGTGCCATCGGCCGCGGTCAGAGTCAGCAAGCGGCCGCGGGCGCGCTGGAAGTGGTGCGGGGCGCGCAGCGGGCGGTCCAGGCCCGGAGTGGTCAGCTCGAGCAGCACCGGGCTGGGCCCCAGCAGGGCGTCATCGGTGTCCACCAGCTCGGAGAGCTCCCGGGAGGCCTCGGCGACGGTGTCCAGGTCCGCGCTGCCCAGCTGGTCCGGGGGCAGATCCACGATGAGGCGCAGCAGGGGCAGGCCACCGCTGCGGCGCTGCTCGATGTCCTCCAGCACCAGGCCGTGGCGGGCGAGCACCTCCTGGGCCCGCTGCTGCAGGATGGTCCGATCGCCGGGAGCGCTCATGCTGCTCTCCTCCTCCTGCCATATGGGTGCTGGTGCCGCAGTCGCCTGCGCAGCCCGGGGCGAGCCCGGGCTCGGATCCAGGATAGACGTCACGGCGCGCGGGCGCCGCTCAACCCGCGGTCGATGCGAGAATCATCCCGTGCCGCTCCCGATCCACTCCTCCCCTGCCGCGCCCGCGCCCCGGCTCGCGCGGCGCGACCTGCTGCGGGCGGGATTGCTGGGCGGGGCGGGAGCGCTGCTGCTGCCGGCCTGCGGGCCCGTCGAGCTGGGGCAGCCGGCGACGTACACCCCTCCGCCGCCGGGCATCGATGACCTGTACCGGCTGGATCTGCTCAGCCAGCTCGAGCGGGTGATCGCGGGAGCCGATGCGCTGGCCGAGGCCGGGGATGGCCGGGATCCGGCGCGCGCGGCGATCGTCACCACGCTCACCCAGACGCTGCCGGTGCAGCGCCGCTCCCTGCTCACCGGGGCGGAGCTCGAGAAGGAGATCGAAGCCCAGGAGGATCCCGAGCCCGGGCAGACCCCGCCTGCGCCGCCGATGGACGTGCCCGCGGACGCTGCCGAGCAGCGGGCGGCGCTGCTCGCACTGCGGAAGCTGTGCACGCAGGCTGCGCGGCAGGTCTCCGGCTCGCTCGCCCGGCCCATCTCCGCGATCGGGGCGCATATCGCCTGGGCGACAGTGCGGCTGAGCAGCGCCTTCGAGCTCGAGAAGGTGCCCGCTCCCCCAGCGGCGGAGGACATCGTGCCGGTGCGCGATGTGCCAGCCACCGATCCGCCGTCGATCGGCGCCGCCTCCGATCTGCAGGATTCGCTCGCCTCCACACAGGAGGCGGAGTGGCGCGCCGGGTATCTGCGGGAGGCGCTCGCAGCCCGCAGCGAAGGACGGGAACGCTCCGCCCAGGAAAAGCTGGTGGAGGTCCATCGGGGCCGCGCCGCGGGCCTGGGGGACATCGCCGAGGCCGCCGGGGCGCCCGTGATCAGCCGCCGGGCTGTCTACCCGGTGCCCGGCGGTGTGCTCGATGAGCAGCTGGCCGGGCGTCTGCCGATGCTGCTGACCCAGCAGCTGCTGATCGAGCACCTCGCGGTGGTGGGGGCGGCCCCGTTCGAGGATCGTCCGCTGTCGCTCTCAGCGGCGCTCACCGAGGCGCACCGCCTGGCCGCCTGGCGCGATGACCTGACGGCCCTGCCGGGCATCGAGGTGGAGCCGCCGCCGAGCCTGTGAGCCCGGCAGCTGCGTGGGGCGACAGCTGCGTGCGTCGGCAGCCCCAGCCCGGCGACCCTGCGCGGGCGCCTCTCAGGCGCCGCGCACCTCGGCGAGCACCCTCTGCACAACCTCCTGCGGGCTCACCTCAGTGACCGTGCCGCTCGCCCGGTCGCGCACCTCCACGACCCCGTCGGCCAGTCCGCGGCCGACGACGACGGCGGTGGGCATGCCCAGCAGCTCTGCGTCCTTGAACTTCACGCCCGGGGAGACCTTGGGGCGGTCGTCGTAGATGACCTCGAGCCCGGCAGCCTCGAGCTCTCCGGCGATCCGCTCGGCCTCGTCGAACACGGCGGAGTCCTTGCCGGTGGCGACGATATGCACATCGGCCGGGGCGACCGCGCGCGGCCAGGCCAGGCCCTTCTCATCGTGGTATTTCTCCGCGATTGCGGCGACCGCGCGGGTGACGCCGATGCCGTAGGAGCCCATGGTCACCACCACGGACTTGCCGTTCTCGTCGAGCACAGTCAGCCCCAGGGCCTCGGCGTACTTGCGACCCAGCTGGAAGATGTGCCCCATCTCCATGCCGCGGGTCAGGCGCAGCGGGCCCGAGCCGTCGGGCGCCGGGTCGCCGTCACGCACTTCCGCGGCCTCGATGGTGCCGTCGGCCGTGAAGTCGCGGCCGTACACGAGGTCGTAGGCGTGCTTGTCCTTCTCCCCGGCGCCGGCCACCCAGCGGGTGCCGGGCACCACGCGCGGGTCCACGAGGTAGCGGATGCCGGCGGGGGCATCGGCCCCCAGTCCCTCGGGGCCGATGTAGCCCTTCTTCAGCACCGGGGTGCGCGCGAAGTCCTCATCGCTGAAGGGGGCGACCCCCGCCGGTGCCACCGCTGCCTCGAGGCGCTTCATATCCACCTCGCGGTCGCCAGGAATCGCGATGACCAGCGGCTCGGTGCTGCCATCGGGGTGGGTGAGCAGGTACACGAGGTGCTTGAGCATCTCGAAGCGGGTCCAGGTGCCGTCCTCGGTGACCGGTCCCTGGCCAGGGAAGGCCTGGTTGGAGAAGTCGGTGAGCGCCGCGATGGTGGAGGCGCCTGGCGTGTCCTCGATGTGCATCGCGGGCAGCTGCGCGATCACCGCCTCGTCGAGTGCCGCGGGGGCGGGGGTGGTGACGGCCTCGACGTTCGCGGCGTAGCCGCCGTCGGAGATGACGAAGGTGTCCTCCCCCACCTCGGTGGGGTGCAGGAACTCCTCGGAGCGGGAGCCGCCCATGGCCCCGGCATCGGCCTGGCAGATCACGGTGTCCAGACCCAGACGCTCGAAGGTGCGCTGGTAGGCGAGACGCTGCTTCTCGTAGGAGGCGTCCAGACCCGCATCGGTGACGTCAAAGGAGTAGGCGTCCTTCATGACGAACTCGCGCACGCGCAGCAGGCCGCCGCGGGGGCGGGCCTCATCGCGGTACTTGGTTTGGATCTGGTAGAGCATCGCCGGCAGGTCCTTGTACGAGGAGTACAGGTCCTTCACCAGCAGGGTGAACATCTCCTCGTGGGTGGGGGCCAGCAGGTAGTCGTCCTCCCGGCGGTCCTGGAGGCGGAACAGATTCGGGCCGTAGTCCTCCCAGCGGCCGGTCGCCTCGTAGGGGGCGCGGGGCTGCAGGGCGGACAGCAGGATCTCGTTGCCGCCGATCGCGTCCTGCTCCTCGCGGACGATCTGCTCGACCTTGCGCATGACCCTCAGACCCAGCGGCAGCCAGCTGTACACCCCGGCGGCGCTGCGGCGGATATAGCCGGCACGGACCAGAAGCTTGTGGCTGGCGACCTCGGCGTCGGCGGGGTCCTCCCGCAGGGTGCGGATGAACGCGGAGGACAGACGGATCATGGGGCGGGCCTTTCGCTGACGGGGGCAGCGCTCATGCTAGCGGAGCAGCCGGAGCCGACGCGGCCTCCGCCGCCGCTGTGCCCGGCGCCTGCGCGGCGCGCTGCGGGCGGGCGCGGCGCCGCCGCTGCAGCAGCGGACGCAGCATCCCGTGGCGCGGCCCGGCCACCGCGGCGATCGCGAACACGGCCGTGGCCACCAGCACGATCGTGCCGCCCGTGGGCAGGTCGATCGCCCACGACAGGTACAGGCCCACCACGGCGCTCGCGGCGCCGAGCCCAGCGGCGAGCACCATCATCGGCACGAGACGGTCGGTGAGCATGCGCGCCGCGGCCGCCGGGGTGACCAGCAGCGCGAGCACGAGCACATTGCCGATCGTCTGGATGCTCATGACGACCGCGAGGGTCACCAGCACGTACAGCGCGATGTCGAGCAGCAGCACCGGCAGTCCCAGGGCGCGGGCGGTCTCGCGGTCCAGTGAGACAGCGACCAGCTGCGGGTGCAGGACGGTGAGCACCGCGAGCACGAGCGCCGCGAACACGGCTGAGGACAGCACCGCCGAGTCCGGGATGCCGGTGATCGAGCCGAACAAGAAAGACTCGAGCGAGCCGGTGTATCCCGGGGAGCGGGAGATGATGACGATGCCCAGCGCGAAGGCCGCCACGAAGAACACGCCGATCACGCTGTCCTCCCCGAGCCGACGGATCTGGCTGACCACGGCGATGAGGATCGCCGTGAGCGTCCCGGCGAGGATCCCGCCCAGCACGAGCGAGCCCTGCAACACGAAGGCGAGCGCGATCCCGGGGAACACGGCGTGGGTGACCGCATCACCGATGAACGTCATGCCGCGCAGGATCACGTGGCAGCCCACCGCGCCGCACACCACCGCCGCGAGCAGCGAGACGATCAGCGCTTTGGGCAGGAAGGACAGCAGGGGGTTGGTCAGGTCGGACAGGAAGTCCAGCGGGGTCAGCACGTCGGCTCCTTCGAACGGGTGGCCAGCCCCAGCTGGGCCAGCAGCGGGCTGGTGGCGCTGACCTCGAAAGCGCGCATCCAGGTTTGCTCGTCGCGCAGGCGGTCCGGGGCGTCGGAGGCGATCACTGTGCGGTTCAGCAGGGTGACCTGGTCGCTCGTGACCATCGCATGGGTCAGGTCGTGGCTGGTCATCAGCAGGGCCGTGCCCTCGGCCGCGAGATCGGTGAACAGGGCGGTCAGCAGCTCCTGGGTGGGCATGTCCAGGCCGGTGAAAGGCTCATCGAGCAGCAGCACCGCCGGGTCGAGGGCGAGGGCCCGCGCGATCATCACGCGCTGCCGCTGCCCGCCGGACATCTCGCCGATCGGCCGGTTCCGCAACTCCGCCATCCGCACCCGCCGCAGGGCGCGCGCCACGGCGCGGTGGTGCTCCACGCGGGGGCGGCGGAAGAAGCCGATCTGCCCCACGAGCCCGGTCATCACCACCTGCTCGGCGGTGATCGGGAAGTCCCAGGCCACATCGTGCCGCTGCGGGACGTAGCCGATCTGGCCGCCGTGCTCGATGCTCCCGCTGCTGATCCGCACCAGTCCCTGGATGGCGCGCAGCAGCGTGGTCTTCCCGGCGCCGTTGGGGCCCAGCAGCGCATGCACGAGCCCGGGGCGGACCGTGAGATCCACGCCGGTCAGCACGGGCCGCCCACCCAGGGAGACCCGCAGGTCACGCACGGACAGGGCGGTCACGGGCGGTCCTCGCCCTCGTCCTGCTCCCAGGCGGCGCGCTGTGCGGCGCGCGAGCGGCGCTGCACCAGCAGCACAACGATCGTGCCGGCCACGAGCACCACCGCGAGAGCGCCGACGATGAGCAGAGTCGAGCCCAGGCCGCCCTCCTCCTCGCTGCTCTCCGGCGCGGCGGCGGCATCGGAGTCCGTGCCGCCCTGATCGGACGGCTGCTCGGCGCTGTCCTCGCTCTGGGCCTGCTCGGGGCCGCGGCCCGCCTCCCAGCTCGCCTCGCGGGCCGCATCGGCCGAGGCCTCATCACCGACGGCGAACCGCAGGGTCTGCACGTCCCGCAGCACGGTGCCATCGAGGGTCTTCGCCTCCACCTCGAGGGCCACGAGGTACTCCCCCGGCTCGGTGAACACCCAGTTGGCGTGGGTGTGGGTGCGCAGATCCACCCACAGCTCCCGCGGATCCGGGTTCTGGCCATCCCACAGCAGGTCCGGCGGCTCGAAGTTGCCCGGCTGCAGGAAGGTGGTGAAGTCCCCCGGCCCCTGCACATCCACCAGGCGCAGCGTCACGCCGCGGTCGATCTCCTCGGTCAGCGGCGGGTCCTGGGTGTTCCAGCCCAGCCACACCACGCCGGGCACCTCCACCTGCGGCACGGCGTACACGTCCTGGCCGGCCTGCGCCCCGGTGAAGGCGTAATCTTCACCGTCGGGCAGGGTGATTTTCCCGGCGTCGTGGATACGGAAGACGATGTCATCCATGTCCCGCCACACCGGGGTCTCGGAGTCATCGCGCGCGTGGAGGGTGATCTTCCCATCGCGCAGCCGGGGGCCGATGTCCACATGCCCGTGGTCCAGCTCCGCCGGCTCGCCGCTGATGTGCTCCTCGTCCTCCTCCACGACCTGGTCCAGGGACGGGTCATCGGTGGGATCGGCTCCGGCCGGGGCGGCCCAGACCGCCGGGAGCAGGGCCCACAGCATCACCAGGGCGAGCACGCGCAGGGCAGGGCGCTCGGGCACGCGGAGGCGGGAGGGACAGGTGCGCATAGGTTCTCCTTGCGAAGGGGTAGCGGGCGAGAGGGTCACACGCCGCTCAGGGGTTCAGGCAGGTGGCCAGAGAATCCGCGTTGGCGCGCATCATCTCGATGTAGGTGGTGATCTCCGGGGTGAAGGCATCGCCGAGGATCGGGCACACCTCGATGCCGTGTTGACGGGCCGCATCCGTCAGCACCGTCGAGGCGCGCTGGGCATTGGGTTCGAGGAACACGGCCGGAACCTTCAGCCCGTCAAGCGTGGCGGACAGGCGCCGCCGATCCGCGAGGGACGGCTCCCCCGCCGGGTTCGGGGCGACGAATCCGGCGATCTTCAGCCCGTAGGCGTGGGCGAGATACCCGTAGGCATCGTGTGTGGTGACGAGCTCGCGGTGGGATTCGGGGATCGAGTCGATGCGCTCGCGCACGTACTCATCCACCTCCTCGAGCTGCTCGAGGTAGGCCGAGGCGTTCCGACGGTAGATCCCGGCGCCCGCGGGGTCGATGCTGATGAGCTGATCGCGGATCACCTCCACATAGGCCTGCGCATTGCTGACGTCCTGCCACAGGTGCGGGTCGATCTCGCCGTGGACATGCTTGCCCAGCACGGCCTGCGGCAGCTGGTAGATGTCGGTTCCGGGGCGGCCCAGGAAGCGGAAGGCGGGATCCCCCGGGATGGGCAGCAGCGCCTTGGGCGGCACGGAGATCACGGCCTCCTGCGGGTCCAGCAGCTGCATCTGCCGCGGGTCCGGCGCGGCGGCGTCGGCCCCGGTCTGGTCCGTGTCGTCGGCGGGTGAACCGTCGGTGGCCAGGGCGATCGTGGAGCCGTCGAGCCCTCCGCCCAGATCGGCGGTGAGGTCCACGTGCCCGCTTTCGAGCACCATCGGGTCGGTGCTGCCGCCGAGCGCGCTCGAGGGGTCCACGCCGACGGCCACGGTCACGGTCTGCGTGGCCAGCGTCCGGGCGCGCCCGCCATCGGAGGGCAGGTAGCGGGTGGCGAGCTTCATCCGGTACACGCCGGGCTTGGTGAAGGCCCAGCTGAGGTGGGTGTGGGCGTCGAGCGGTAGGCCGATGGTGTCCTCGGCGTAGCCGTTGCCGGCGTCGAAGCCGTCCCCGGAGGAGAACACCGGCTGCGGGGTGCCGAAGGTACCGGTGACATAGGCGAAGACATCACCGGGGCCGTCCACGCCGGTCATGGTCATCTCGACCTGGGCGCTGCGGCCGACCTCGGGGATCGCGTCGGCGCCGTGCACGCGCAGTCCCAGCCACACGGTGTCCAGGGACTGGTGCTCGACCAGCGGGATGATTTCGGCGCCGTAGCCGGAGGCTTCTTCGGCGAGCGCCACGTGCACGGCGTCTGCCGGGAGGTTCGCGTCCAGGGTGCGGATGAGCGACTGCTCTTCGAGCATCAGGTAGTTGGACAGGGCGAGGTCGGCGTGGACGATGTCGCGGGCGTCCCGCAGGCTCGGCTCATAGGTGTGCGGGTCGCCGCCTTCGGGAACTAGGGAGATCACCTCGGCCCGGTCCCCGGCGACGTTGCGGGCCAGATCAGCGAGGATCCCGGTGGTGGCGACGACGCGCACGGCGTTCTTGCCGTCCTCGCTCGCGGTGGTGCTGCGGCCGGGCACAAGCACCACGAGGCACAGCACCACCAGCCACACGGCGACGGTGAGGATCCGTCGTCGCGGGCTAGTGGTGCTGTGCGGGGTGGAGGTCACTCGCCGACGACCTCGGACTGTGCTGCGCGGCGCCGCCGGGCCAGGGCGATGCCCGCCCCGCCCAGGGCCAGCAGAGCCACGGCCCCACCGGCCAGCGGCGCGACGGTCGCACCGGTGCGGGCGAGCTTGCCGGAGCCGTCGGGCAGAGCACACTCCTCACCCGAGGGGGTGCGTCCCACGACCTCCTTGACCATCGGCTTGCCGTCGACGAGGAACACCTGGCCGACGGCCGCCTTCTCCTCGGTCAGCGACTCATCGATGCCGGAACCATCGGCCTTCTTCGGCTCCTTAGCCGCGGGGGCGGAGGACGTGGAGGAGAACCACTTCTCCCCCACCACCTGGCCGAAGTTGCCGGAGGTGAACACGGCCACGCTGCCCGGGCCGTCCACACCCACGAGGCTCCACGTCACCGTGCCCTCAGTCTGCTCGATCACGGAAGGGTGCATGGTGTTCGCGCCGACCCACGGCACACCGGGCACCTGGGCGGAGGGAACCATCCACACGTCCTTGCCGGGCTCGGTGAGGAACTCGATGCCCTCCGGGGCGGAGGACTTCGCGGCATCGCCCAGAGCGAAGGTCACCGAGGAGGGATCCACCCACTTCGGCGGGGCGTTCCGGTCATCCTTCAGGGACGGCTGGAGCTTGCCGTCGGCGATCTGGGTGCCCAGGTCGAAGTGACCGTCGGTGACACCGTCGGAGCTGCCCACGTTGAAGCGCACCTGGGTCTCGCCGGAGACCTTCTCGCCGCTCTTGAGCGTGGCGGTCTGGCGGATCCGCACCGTGTACGCCCCCGGGGCGGTGAACACCCAGTTGGGGTGGACGTGGCTGTTCGCGGGCACCGTGAAGGAGCCGCTGACTTTCTGCTGCGAGGCCGAGGACTTCATCTTCGCACCGCTCTTGGCGGCCTTGACCTCGTCATCGGTGGCCGGTCGGGTCACCTCGGTGGGGTTGCACACGGGGGTCGTGCCGCCCGTGCCGCCGCCGGGGAAGCCACCGCCGGTGGAACCGCCGTTGCCGGTGCCGCCGCCGGTGGCCTCGCCACCCTCACCCTTCGAGTCGCCGGAGCCGCCGGAGTCGCCGGTGGCCGGGGTGTTGCCCGATCCACCGCCCTCGGAGCCCTGGGTGCCCTCAGCGGCCTTGCCGCGGAAGGAGTCGCCGACGGTCCAGGTGTACGTCACGGGCTTGGACTCGACCTTCGCGCCGCCCTTGGTGCCGACGGCCTTCACGGTCATCGTGTACACACCGGGCTTCTCGAACACCCAGTTGGCGTGGGTGTGCGCGGGGAAGGTCTGCTCACGCACCGCACCGGCGGTCAGCTCGGTCGCGCCGCCCTTGAGCAGCGGCTCGGACTGGCCCAGGCCGGAGGTGCCGAACAGGTGCACCGCACCGGGGCCCTTCACGTCCTCGAAGACGATGTCGATGTGCTCATCGACGCCACCGCCCTGCGTGCCCAGGGTGTCCCAGCCGGGCCAGAGAATCTCGTGGTTCTGGGTCTGCGGCAGCACGTAGCGGCCGCTGCCCTCACCGGGCCAGCCAGCGGGGATGTCCGAGATCGCACGGTCGTTAACGTGCAGCTCGACCGTCGCGGGGTCATGGCGCACATGCGAGCCCGTCACGTCCTCCTTGAGGTCCACGGCGAGCTGCCCGGACTTCGCGGTGACGTTGAAGGCATCCACGTGCCCCTGCTCGAGGATCAGCCGCTCCTGCTGCTCGGGCTTCGTGGGGGCCCGCTTAGACGGCTTCTGCTTCTCGGGAGCGGGCTTCGTGGGGCCCGGCTCGGACGGCTTCTGCTTCTCGTCCTCGGGCTTCGTGGGTTCCGGCTCAGACGGCTTCTGCTTCTCGTCCTCGGGCTTCGTGGGTTCCGGCTCAGACGGCTTCTGCTTCTCGTCCTCGGGCTTCGTGGGGGCCGGGACCTTCGGCGCCTCGGGGCGCCAGTCGCGGTTCGCATCGCCCACGGTCCAGGTGTACGTCGCCGGCTTCGACTCGACGGCCTTACCGTCCTTGGTGCCGACGGCCTTCACCGTCATCGTGTACACACCGGGCTTCTCGAACACCCAGTTGGCGTGGGTGTGCGCGGGGAAGGTCTGCTCGCGCACGCTGCCGGAGGTCAGCTCGGTCACGCCGCCCTTGAGCAGCGGCTGGGCCTCACCGAAGCCGGAGGTGCCGAACAGGTGCACCGCACCGGGGCCCTCGACCGCATCGAAGACGAGGTCGATCTGGTCCTCGAAACCCTTGCCCTGCGTCTCCAGGGTGTCCCAGCCGGGCCAGAGAATCTCGTGGTTCTGGGTCTGCGGCAGCACGTAACGGCCGCTGCCCTCACCGGGCATGCCGACCGGGACGTCCATCAGTGCCTTATCGCTGACATGCAGGTGAACGTTCGCGGGGTCCTGGTGGACATGGGACCCGGTCACGTCCTCCTTGAGGTCCAGAGCGAGCGTGCCGTCATCCAGCACGCCCACGTTGAACGCGTCCACATGTCCGTTCTCCAGGATCAGCGGGTCCTGGGGGGTGGGGTTCTTCGGTTGCTCGGCCAGGGCGGGGACGGCCAGGGCGCTCATGATCGCCACCGTCCACGTCAGCGCGAGCACCGGCAGCACGCGCCATGCGCGTGCCAGCTGTGCCGTCATCTGTTGCCTCCTCAGCATGGTTCGGCGCCCGATGGAGGGGCTCCCCCGTCGGCCGCACTCTGGGTGATCCCTGAGAACCCTATCACCGCACTGGGAATCATTTGCATTATGGGGTGAGGGGTGGATCTCATTCCGGATCCGCCTCGGTACGCTGGGCAGATGCCCCGTCCCGCCACTCGCCGCCAGCTGCTGCGGGGCGCCGGAGCGCTCGCGGCCCTCGGCACCGTCGGCGCTGGGGGTTTTGTGGTGAGTCGGAGGCATGCCGAGAGCGGGGAGCGGGTGATCCCCCTGTGGTCCAGCACCGTCGCCTACGCCAGGGACGGCCAGCGGGTGCTCGTGGGCGGGCGCGGGGTTCCGCTCGACCTCGCCGCGGGAACGCGCTGCGCGGCGGATCTGCCGCAGGACTCTCCGGTGCGGGAGCGGGCAGCGCAGTTCACCGACGCCGCAGCGCCGTGGCTGGCTCGAGTGGAGCGGGCGCTCGGGGCTGAGCGGGCGGAGCTCGGACGATCGGCGCTCGCGGATCTGTGGGTGCTGAGCGATGGTCTTCCCGCCCCGGTCGCGGGGTGGAGCGAGTCCTGGCGCTACGTGTGGCCGCGGGATACGGCGTTCTGCGCGGTGGCGCTCGCCCGCGTGGGCCTTGTGGAGCAGGCGAGGGCGTGGCTCACGCACGTGCAGACCTGGCAGGAGGCCGACAGGTGGTTCCCGGCGCGGCTTGACCCGGTGCACGGGCGAGCGCCCGATGATCGGCCCCGGCAGTTCGATGGCACGGGCCTGCTGCTGTGGGCTGCTACCGAGGTCATCGCTGCCAGCGCACGTTCTGACCGCGCGGACGTGGCGCAGCGCCTGGGCGCTCTCACCTCACGGTCCCTCGCGGCGCTGCAGCAGGCGACGGCCGGCGGCACGGGGTTCCCGCCCGTCTCCCCCGACTACTGGGAGCTGCCAGAGCAGCGGCGGACCCTCGGGATCATGACCTGCACGCTCACGGGGCTGCGTGCCGGGGCGGAGCTCACCGGGGAGGCCCGGGATATGGAGGCGGCCGAGGCGTTCACCGCGCTGCTGCTGCGCAGCTTCGGGGCCGCGGGGTTCCCGCGGCATCGGCACGGCGGCGGGGCCGATTCCGCCCTCGCATTCCTCGACGCCACCGGCGTGCACGATGTGGCGAGCATCGAGCAGCTGCGGGCGCTGCGGGAGACGCTGGCGCGGCCCGCGGGCGGGATCGCGCCCGGCGCCCGGTGGCGCCAGGATGGGGTCAGCTGGACTCCGTCGACCTCACTGCTGGGGCTCGCGCTCGCCCGTGCCGGGGATCCGGATTCGGCGGGCGAGATCTTGGACTGGCTCGCCGCGCATCGCACGGAGCACGGCTCCCTGCCGGAGAAGGTGCTGTTCGACGGCCGCCCCGCGGAGGTCGCGCCGCTCGCCTGGACCGCCGCGAACGTGCTCAGCACCCTCGATGAGTTGGCACAGGCCCACCCCTGACCCCGCTCTTATACCCATCCGACGCCGCCGACGACACCCCGTGTCGGGATGCCGCGGCTCTCCTGTTCCTGGCACAGAAATGCTCCGTCTCCCTAAGTG